>NZ_RCOS01000155.1 GCF_003947435.1 Candidatus Methanodesulfokora washburnensis | reverse complement strand
GGCCTGAAACAATAGTTGCAAGCTACATGCAGAAGGTAAAAGTTCCCTCTATATATGGATTTCCTGTGGGCCATTCTGACTTCAATTTAGCCCTTCCCATAGGTGTTAAGGCCAGAATAAATGCAGATGAGCTCAAGCTCTCAATACTGGAGAGTGCTGTGGATTAATCTGGAATATTTTTTATTTCAAACTTATTTTATACTCTATCGATTATTGTCGATAGTTGATACCAAACAGAGATATTGTTGTTACTAAATAAGAGAAAGTGTTAAATAGAACTGTCACCAATTCTGAAATGGTGTTATCATGAGTAAGGGACTGGCGAAGCTCTGGGCAGTACTGTTAGTAGTCCTTGTGGTAATTGGAATATCAGCGGCTGTTTTTCTCATGTCGCCGTCTGCTAAACCTGCTGGGCCCAAATACATCACAGTAATTGATATGACGGGAAAGGCTGTCAATATCTCAGCTCCTGTAAACAGGGTTGTGATATTGCAGTCTTACTGGGCGGAGACAGCATATCTTTTGGGTGCAGGCGATAAGATAGTTGGGATATCAAAAAGCGTGAGGGATTCCATCTGGATCCCCGATTATATAAGGAACAGGACTGTTGTAGGTGATATCTTTTCAGGAATAAATCTGGAAACCGTGGTCAGCCTTAAACCGGATGCAGTAATAACTGACACAGGTTATGGCAAGGCTGAGGATGTGATAAAGAGCCTAGAAGGTCAAGGAATACCTGTTGTGAGGATGTTCTGCCGGAACTTCGACGATCAACTTAAAGCGATAAGGATAATAGGCACCGTTCTCAACTCCACTGTTAAAGCAGAGGAACTTGCTAATTATCTAAGTAATAAGTTTAATAAAATAAAAGAGGTTGCATCGAAGATACCTGAGGGAGAGAAGCCAAGGGTTCTGATGCTTTCATCCATAAAAGAGGGTCTTGTCAGCACATACTCCAACAGCACATGGGGTAGGGCTGTGGAGGATGTAGGCGGGATAAACATAGCTTACAGGGAATTTCCAAACCAAGCATGGCCGAAGGTCAATGTTGAAAAGGTGCTTGCCTGGAATCCAGATATAATAATAGTGGTATCCTTTGATGAAAAGACATTGAGCCAAACAGTGCAGCTCCTCACAAAAGACCCGTGGAACAAGACTGCTGCCGCTAAGAATGGGAGGATATATGGAGTTCTTGCCGGAGGCATGCGCAAAGAGGCATTTCTGGACTGGGGTCCAAGGATGCTCATAGGCTACATGCAGCTGGCAAAACTGATTCAGCCGAAATATTTTAAGGATCTGGATTGGAGGAAGGAAGCGGATGAGCTGCTAACTAAATTCTATAGCATGAAGAAGTATATAACAGTAAAAGATGTGCGTGGAAAGGAGATCACGTTGCCTTATCCTGTTGAGAGGGCAGTCGTTATCGAAGGCTATGAGATCACCGCCGCACTCGGAGCATTTGATAAGGTTGTTGGATCTCAGGATTATGCCGTGAAGAGAGATCGAACTTTGCAAAAGGTTGTTCCGAATATAAAGGACATGCCAATCGTAGGTACTGCATCGTCAGTAAATATGGAAATGTTATTGTCCTTAAGACCAGAGGTGGTAATAACATGGGATGTCTATCCAAAGGTCATAGAGGACATAGAGTCTGCAGGAATACCCGTGGTAGCGATACGCATAAAGAACTTGACCTCGCTTGAGGAGACTATTCGCCTTCTAGGTAAGATATTTGGAAAAGAGGCAAGGGCAGAAGAAATTGTATCATTGATGAATGAGGCGATCAAATTTGTGAGAAATAGAACAAGGGAAATACCTGAAAATCAGAGGTTAAGAGCACTTTATCTGGCTAATCCTCAAACTCTGAACGTATGGGGATGGGGGACTACACATTCTCAGATTTTTGAGCTAGCTGGGCTGATAGACGTTACTAGGGGGAAGATGCCACCTCCTGGCTACGGCCAAGTCCCATTAGAGACTATAACGGGATGGAATCCCGACATCATATTTCTCGCACCTCGAGTTTGGTGCAAATGTACGGTAGAAGATATCTATAACGATGCGAAGTGGCAACAAATAAACGCTGTCAAAAATCATAGAGTATATCAGCTTCCTCTCATGTCATCATGGTCTCCTGAGTTCGCAACACTATCCCTTTACTATGCTGTTAAGGCGTATCCAGATCTCTTCAAGGATGTAAACTTCGATGAATTCTATAAGGAGTTCACAAAGAAGATATATGGCGTGCCTCTGGAGCCTTACTACGGAGGATAAACAATGGGAAAAACATCCTTTACAATCCTTGTGGTTCTTCCCTTCATCACATCATTTTTATCCCTCTTCTTGGGTTCTTACATTATTCCACCTGAGACAATCCTTCGCATGATATTCATGAAGCTAATTTCTCCCAGCACTCACTCCCCCTGGCCTGCTACATACGAGACAATAATATTTGACATTAGACTTCCAAGAATAGTCTTAGCTCTGCTGGGAGGGGTTGCCCTCTCAGTTTCAGGGGCCTCCCTCCAGACTGTCTTCAGAAATCCTCTAGTTGACAGCTATATACTTGGCATCAGCGCAGGAGCTGGATTCGGCGCAGCTCTGGCGATAGCTGTTATTCCATATGCAGTCAGCATTCAGCTGTCTGCTTTCATCTTCGGCCTTCTGGCCTTCTTCATCACATATTCCATCGCCAAAACTAGGAGTGGAACTCCAATTGTCTCCCTCATTCTAGCTGGTGTCATAGTGACATCCCTGTTTAGCGCAGGTATATCGCTGATAAAGTTCTTCACGGATCCCCATCGGTTAGCTGGAGTTGTAACCTGGCTGATGG
This sequence comes from Candidatus Methanodesulfokora washburnensis, assembly GCF_003947435.1. Lineage (GTDB taxonomy): Archaea > Korarchaeota > Korarchaeia > Korarchaeales > Korarchaeaceae > Methanodesulfokora > Methanodesulfokora washburnensis. Next base: position 9,231 of record NZ_RCOS01000155.1, on the reverse strand, counting down.
GAAGCCTTGCAGTATCAGGCTGGGGTAACGTTGTCTCAATAACTCCATCAGTCTTTATCGGATTCATAGCTCTCTTCCTGATGAGATGGAGGCTCAATGTGCTCTCAATGGGGGATGAAGAGGCCAGATCCCTTGGAATAAATGTGGAAAGGGATAGATTTATTGTTCTTCTTGCGGCCACATTGATGGTCTCCTCCTTCACCTCGATAGCAGGGATAATAGGGTGGATAGGGCTCATGGTCCCCCATATGGCGAGGATGTTCCTGAGATCTCCTGACAACAGGGTTGTGATACCTGCATCCGCATGCATTGGCTCAGCTCTCCTTCTTCTTGCGGATGATGCTGCTAGATGTCTGACAACATACGAGCTTCCTGTCGGTGTTTTGACGACAATAGGGGGAGCCCCCTTCTTCCTCTATCTCCTGAAGAGGGGAGGTGCGAGGGCATGGAGAGAGTGATAGTTGAGGATTTGTCATTTTCCTATGGGTATGGGTTTGAGCTGAGGGATATCAGCCTAAGGGTGAAAAGTGGAAGCATAGTCACCCTCCTCGGGCCCAATGGCTCCGGAAAAACCACGCTGTTAAAGTGCATAAATGCGCTGCTGAAACCAAAAACTAGCTGTGTCTATGTGGATGGCAAGGACGTGCTGAAAATGAAGGAAAGCGAGCTGGCAAAGCTCATGGGCTATGTTCCTCAATCGCACAGTCCTGTATTTCCATACACTGTGCTAGATGTTGTTCTCATGGGCAGGACCTCCTACCTCAACATCTTTCAGCAGCCCTCCAGAGCAGATATCGACAAGGCTGAGGAAGCCCTTAAATCGGTTGGATTATACAGCTTGAGGGACCGTCCTTACACGGAGATAAGCGGTGGAGAGAGGCAATTAGTTCTCATTGCAAGAGCTTTAGCTCAAGAACCAAAAGTCATCCTTTTAGATGAGCCAACAGCCCATTTAGACTTCAAAAATCAGTTTAAAGTGTTGAGGGTCATCAAGGAGGTGGCTAGAAAAAGGGATGTAGCGGTCATAATGAGCTTGCATGATCCAAATCTGGCATATCTCTTCTCAGATGTGATAGCCCTCATGAAGGACGGGAGAATAGTGGCATGCAGCGATCCCAATAGTGTTATCACGAGGGAGAACATCAGAGCAGTCTATGGAATAGATGCGGAGATAGTGGACAATGGAAGAGGGAAGCTTGTGCTTCCGCTGGAGGCGGTATGATGAAACTCTCGTTTATCATTGGATATGGGGCATCCATGTTGCCTCTTCTTTCAAAAGTCCTGAAGGAGGAGTCCAAGGAGCACGGATTTGACTACCTTGTGATAAATAGCGATCTCTCCGAAGAATATGCAAAGGAGATCATGGAATCGGATGCTATCGTTCTATATGCATATGAGCTTCCTGAAAGCGCTGAAAATGCCCTGAAGGAAAGTAAGGCCAGAGTTATAGCACCGATATCTGATTACTATCTGCATTTATCGAGGGGCTCTCCCATGCTCCTCTCTAGCGTAGAAAAATACTTCAAGATAGGAGGAGAAAGAAACTTCAGAAACTTGATTCATCTCCTTCTCAGAGAGCTTGGGCTTCCCGTAAATGTGGAACCCGTTGAGGATGTTCCATGGAATGGCATATATCACCCCAAACTTGGGACGTTCGGGGATCTGAAGAGCTACCTTCAGGCATATAAGCTGAGGAGACCGGCTGTTGGAATCCTCTTTTACAGAACTTACTGGCTTTACAACAACATCCAGTTTGTGGACGATCTCATAAACTCCATGGAAGAGGAAGGAATTAGCGTGATTCCAGTGTTTACCTACGGCTCCAGAGATGATGCCATTGGAAGTCCATCTAAAGAGGACTCGATAAGGGCATTCTTCATGAAAGACGGGGAACCCATCATAGATGTGCTGGTGAACACGACAACCTTTTTCCTGCTTGATCATGGAGAGTGGGAGAAGAGGAAATATGCAGAGGTGGGAGGGGTCGAGCTTCTTAAAAAGATGAATGTTCCCGTGATAAACCTAGTTCTCTCCTATTACAAAAGCGTAGATGAGTGGCTGGCTGATCCCCAAGGAATTGACTATCTATCACAGGTCTACAGCATAGCTATGCCGGAGGTGGATGGAGCAGTGGAACCCATATTCATTGGAGGGGCGAGGATTAATGATAGTGGCGTGAAAATATACGAAACCTACAAACCACACGCAAAATACATCGCTAAAAGGGTGAAAAAGTGGATAGAGCTGAGGCAGAAACCTCCTAAAGAAAGAAAAATAGCAATTGTCCTCATAAATCCGCCATGCAAGGGGCTGGAGGCAAATGTAGCAGTTGGAATGGGATTGGATGTCCCAGAATCGATAACCAAACTTCTTCATAGGCTGAGCGAGCTCGGCTATGATGTAGGTGATGTATCAAAGCTTCCAAAAAATGGAAAAGAGCTGATAAGGATGATAATGGAGAGGAAGGCGATAAGCGAGTTCAGGTGGACCTCTGTTGAGGACATTGTAAGATGTGGTGGTGCAGCGGCCTTTGTTGATGAGGAAACGTATCTGGAGTGGTTCAACGAGCTTCCAGATGATGTCAAGGCAAAGATGGTGAGGGACTGGGGACATCCATCCGATGTGCTAAATGGAAGGGTGAGCAAGGTCTTCGTTGGAATGGTGCACAACCACAAGTTCGTCGTCCCTGGCATAAGGTTTGGGAACGTCTTCATAACACCGCAGCCCAAGTTCGGGTGCGCAGGCTCGGCTTGTGATGGGAAGGTGTGCAGAATACTTCACGACCCGACAATAGCTCCACCTCATCAGTGGCTTGCTGTCTACAGGTGGATCACGAGGATCTTCAAGGCAGATCTGATAATGCACTTCGGAACTCACGGATATCTAGAGTTCAGGCCCGGAAAAGGCGCTGGATTATCCCCATCCTGCTGGCCAGAGATCTCTGTGGACGATGTCCCCCACCTCTACGTATACATAGTGTCCAACCCGATGGAAGGAGTGATAGCGAAGAGGAGATCATATGCTGAGATAATAGACCACATGTATCCTCCAATGGCCATGGCTGATGTCCTTGAGGATCTTGAGCTCCTGCTTAATCAATACTTGAAGGCAAAGCAGAGCGGTGATTTCACAAGAGCTGAGATAACATACAAGGAGATACTGGAGAAGGCGAGAAAGAACAACATCCCGATAAGGGGAGACAGTCCAGAGAAGGTAGCAGAGGAGGTGCACAGATATCTAGACATGGTCAGGGGGACTCAGATAAACATGGGGCTGCACATCTTTGGTTGCTCTCCTGCAGATCCATCGAAGCTTGCCAATTATGCTGTCACAGTGATGGCATACGATTCCCACAACTTCCCATCGATAATAAGGACAATAGCTGAGTACATCGGGCTGAACTATGATGAGATGAAGGCTAATCCTTCGGGGGTAAATGAGCTAGGGTTGACGAACTCTGAGACCACTGAAATGATAAGAAAGGTCGCTGTAAAAGTTGTTGAGAGCCTTATAAAGAATCCTGAGCTGAAAGATAACCTTTTGGATGTTGTAAATGGGGAATTAAAGCTTGTTTTTGGAGGTGAAGTGTATGCAGAGGTGTGAGTTGAGGCCTAGGCAGGATTTATCAAGAAAAGTTGAGAAGGCCTTTCTGAGGGCCCTAGATATCGTTGAAAGGATAAGGAAAAGCGGAAAAGCGGAGTATGAGGGCTTCTTTACGGGAGTCAGCGGAGGATATGTGGAGCCTGGGGCAAGCGGGGCCCTGACAAGGGGAAAAATAGAGATACTGCCCACTGGGAGGAACTTCTATGCAGTTGACCCCACCACATTGCCTACTCCTGCGGCTTGGAAGGTAGGCATAGACACAGCGGAGAAGCTGATAAAATACTACCTGGAGAAGCACGGAAGGTATCCGGAGAGCGTTGGACAGGTTCTCTGGAGCATTGACGGGTACAAGGCGGATGGAGAACAATTGGCCCAGATACTGTACCTTCTTGGCGTAAAGCCTGTCTGGAGGCCTGATGGCTCTGTGAAGGAGCTCGAAGTGATCCCATTGGATGAGCTGAAAAGGCCGAGGATAGACTGTGTGATAAACATGAGCGGCATAGTTAGGGACACTCTTCCAAACTACATCTACCTGATAGATGAGGCCGTTACAAAAGTGGCTTCCTTGGATGAGCCGCTTGACATGAACTATGTGAGGAAGCACTACATGGAGCACTTATCAAAGCTCATGGAGATGGGAAAAAGCACGGCAGAGGCCCAGGACATATCTCTCAGCAGGATTTTCTGTGCTCCTCCTGGAGCTTATGGAGTTGGTGTAAACCTAGCTGTGGAAGCATCTGCTTGGAAAAATGACGATGACCTAGCCAAGACGTGGATACAGTGGACCAGTTATGCTTATTCTAGAAAGCACTTCGGAAAGCCAGCTCCTGAGGGTCTTGTTCTAAGCCTCTCCACTGTTGATGTAATTAATAGAAATCACATGAGCGATGAACATGATATATTTGGCTGTTGCTGTTACTTCTCATTTCACGGCGGGTTCTTCAATGCGGTCAAGGTGCTGACAGGGAGAAACGACATAGAGATAGTGACAGTGGACACAAGGGATATCTCATCGACTCAGGTCAGGGGGATGAAGGATGAGATAGAGAGGATAGTGAGAGCTAAGCTTCTAAACCCAGTCTGGATAGATGAGATGAAGAAGCACGGATACAGAGGTGCGAATGAGTTCTCTAGGAAGATACTGCACCTGTATGGATGGTCCGCGACAACAAAGCTTGTTGATAAATGGGTGTTTGATGAAATCACAAATACTTATGTTCTAAATGAGGAGATGAGGAGATGGTTCGAGGAGAACAATGTATGGGCCCTTGAGGAGATAGCCAGAAGGCTCATAGAGGCGGCTGAAAGAGGGCTGTGGAACCCATCTGAGGAGATGCTGCAGAGGCTAAGGGAAGTTTATGGCGAGATAGAGGGGATCCTTGAGGAATCTATCGGGGAAGGAGAGGTGCAGGGAGGGGCTATTCAGATCTACACTTCTGAAGACGATCAGCATTGGAAGGAGAGAATGCAAGATGTGGAGAAGGTCATCAGCATGCTGAAAAAGGTGAGTTAATGGTGGAAAGAAGGAATGTTCTCCCATTCACCGCAATAGTCGGTCAGGAGAAGGCCAAACTGGCCCTTCTAGTGGCCGCAGTAAATCCAGCTGTCGGAGGAGTTCTCCTCAGCGGGGATAAGGGGACTGGGAAGACAACTCTTGTAAGGGCTTTAGCCGATCTTCTTCCGGAGATAGAAGTTGTCGCAGACTGCCCATTTGGGTGCAATCCAAGGAACCCGCTCGAGATGTGCGACTCCTGCTATGAAAAAGCGGTAAATGGTGGGGATCTGAAAGTAGCAAGGAGAAAGATGAAGGTTGTTGATCTGCCCCTCAGCATAACAGTTGACAGGCTCGTCGGAACTCTTGACATAAAAAGAGCCCTGAAAGAGGGAATAAGGGCTCTTCAACCTGGGCTTCTGGCGGAAGCCAACAGAAACATACTCTACATAGATGAGGTGAACCTCCTAGAGGATTATGTAGCTGATGTTCTTCTCGACTCTGCTGCAATGGGATGGAACATAGTGGAGAGGGAGGGGATATCCGTCAGACATCCTGCTAGGTTTATACTGGTTGGGAGCATGAATCCAGAGGAGGGAGAGCTACGTCCACAAATACTTGATAGATTCGGCTTATTTGTCAGCATAGAAGCACCTCTGGATCCCGACACGAGGATAGAGGTTGTGAAAAGAGTGGAGGAATTTCAATCGGATCCAATTTCCTTTGCTGAGAGGTACAGACCCTTGCAGGAGGAGTTGAGGAGGAAAGTTGTTAAAGCTAGGGAGATCATAAATGAGGTTGCTGTTCCGGATGACCTCCTCCAGCTCCTAGCAAAATCAGTTGTGGAGATGGGGATAAGAACTCACAGAGCTGAGATAGTCACAGTAAAAGCTGCAAAAGCAATAGCTGCTCTAGATGGGAGGAAAACAGTGAACTTAGAGGACTTAAAGAAAGCAATGGAGCTTGCATTACCGCATAGAATTAAATCAAGACCTTTCGAGGAGCCTCCTCAGCCACCCAAGCCACCGGAGGATCGCAGCCCTCAGGAAGATGAGAGCAAAAGGCGAGATGAGAAAGAGCAGGGCAAAGGAGAACAAAAGGGGAAAAAGATGGAGAACAGCAGCACAGTTCCCCCCTCGCTGGGAAATAAGGAGGAGAAGTTCAGCGCTGAGGAAGTGGATATGGAAAATGAGAAAGCGCTCAAACTTAAAGATAGATTTCAGCGGGCAAGGGGCTCCAGAAGCGTGAGGACGACTGTTATAGACAACCCGCATGGAGCTCCCATTTCCTATACCACACCGAGACATGATCCCCATGATATAGATCTCACAGCAACCATGATCAGTGCAATCCTGAGGAAAAGCCCGGTCATAGAGGAGGGGGACATAAGAGTGAGGGTTAGAAAAGCTAGGACTAAGAGGCTATGTGCTATATTGCTGGATTCCAGTGGAAGCATGGCTGCGATGAGAAGGATAAGAATAGCAAAGGGAATAGCCATGAACTTCATAAAAAATGCCTATGTGAAGAGGGATGAGCTGGCGCTGATCTGCTTCAAGGGAGCTAAGAGCGATGTATTAGCTCATCCAACTAGGAGATACAATGATGTCCTGAGGCTGCTGGATGGGGTGAAAACAGGTGGAAGGACACCCCTTCCCTCTGCTCTGCATAACTTAGCTACAATGGCAAGGATTTTCAAGGAGAAATACAAAAATGCTGTTGTAACCGGAATTCTGGTGACTGATGGAAAGGCAAATGTGCCGCTTGGAGGAGATATAAAGGAGGAAATGGAGAGGCTCTGCAAAATGCTGAAGAGGATGAATGTTAAGCTTGAGATATACGACACAAGGCCATCAGGGGTGATAGATCCAGCCCCCTCTTTCATCGATTTGATGGCAAAATTGACAGATGCCGAGGTGCACAGGATCTGAGGTTTCCAGCATGGCATCAGCTTTACTTTCAGATATATTGCTCCGCTACGCCAGCTCTCTTCTCTTTCTTCTGGCAACAACATTTGCTGGTGTTTTTCTAGCTGATATCCTTTTCTCCTTGGGTTTTCATAGGAAAATTGGAAGGCCTCTTAGACCTTTGCTGAAATCAGCCAGACTGCCTGAAGAGCTCTCCGTTCCGATAATAACTGGCATGATAGATTCTAGGGCAGAGCATGCAATAGTGTCCTCTCTTGTCAGAAGTGAGGCTTTGAGCCACAGAGAAGCAGTGTGCTACAGTCTCATATCTCTTCCCTTCGGAGGATCAAGGTTGATGATACAATATGTGCTGCCAGTTGCCATAGCAGGGCTTGGCCCTGTTGTCGGCACCATATATGTGGCTTTGTCCATTCTGGGTCTCTTCATCGGGATGATAATAGGTGTAATTGGTGGAAGAATTTTTCTCACAGAGGAGCGGAGAAAAATAACATTGGAGGATGAAATACAGGGCAGGAAGGTCGACATCCGGAGGTCCCTCCTAAAAGCAGCATCAATGACGAAAAATGTAGGAGTAAAATATGTAATAGTGGTTATAATACTCTCCATTCTTATTTATTTTGGAATGTTTGACTACTTGAAAAGTTTGTCTACACCTCTGGCAAAAGCATTCTTTGTGAGCCCAGTAGCCCTGCCGATCACGATTACCTATGCGGTCAACTCCATGGCTGCAGTACTAATGGCAGGTGAGTTCATAAGAGGAGGGATAGTAATGTGGAAGGACGCATTAATTGCCCTGTTTGTAGGAAGGGTAATTTTCGCTATAATATCTGAGTTTCCTAGGCACTCATTTCCATTCTATGTGTCCATATATCAGCCGAAATTGGCCCTGAAGTTGACATTAGCCCTGATTTTCTACACTCTTATTTCAACTCCTCTCTTGGTGCTTGCGGTCAGGATCCTGCCGGTGGTCTGAATGAACCCTTTGGGCATTTTGCAGGGCATACTAACTCTAATAGCAGCGACTTTTTTGGGAGTGTTGATAGCAAACATCCTGATCTCCCTGGGATATATAGAGAAGGCTGGCTTCATGTTTGTCCCGCTGATGAGGGCAGCGGGGCTTCCAAAGCAGCTTTCTTTCCCTGCAATAGTTGGCGTAATAGATGGAAAGGCTGAGCACTCGATAATTTCGTCCTACATGAGACAATCCAAAATAGGAGAGGCTGAGGTAGTGGCATATAATCTTGTTACCTCTCCTTTAGCGGTGCTTTTCTATCTTTACAGATACTATCTGCCAATTTGCGTTGTCTCACTTGGATTATTTGCGGGCGGGATCTACATAGGACTCTCCCTTATCTCATCCCTAGTTGCATTTGTGATCGGAGTTGTATATGGTAGGATCCGAGTTAAAGGCAGAATGCTTGTAGAGGATCGTTTTGAGGGGCAGAAGAGGAAAAGCCTTAGGGACTGCCTCAGGACAGCCACCTTTGTAACTCTATATATAGCAAAAAGATATATAGTAATTACTATAGTGCTACTGATATTGGATTATTTTGGCATTTTCTCCCAGCTGAAGCTAATGCTGAGAGAAGCAAGAATGCCTCTCAGCCCTCAGGGCCTTGCTGTAGTTGCAACACAGGTGGCAAGTCCGACGGCAGGTGTGTTGATGGCAGGAGAGCTTTTAAAAAGCGGATCAATAACGGTAAAGGAGGCACTGACAGCCCTTATCCTCGGGAGATTCCTGTTTCTTTTCTCACAGGACTACCCTCGAGCATCCTTCCCATTTTATGCCTCCATGTATCCGGTTAGCACCGCTGCAAAACTGGTTCTGTTCTCCGCACTGGCTACATTGATATCAACTCCTCTATGTATTTTACTTATTTACATCTTTCTCTAGCATTCCGGAATATTCCGGAACATTCCGGAATGTTTATAGACTTCCGGTGGAGAACAGCAATGTGGGCATCCTAGAGCTGATAGCTAAAGGGGAAGGCCAAGATGTAGAATTTAAATCGAGTCTAAGCGAGAGAAGAGAGATATTGGAGACTATATGCGCCTTCTCCAACTCAAATGGAGGGACAATACTCGTAGGTGTTGATGACAACGGAAATTTGGTGGGCATAGAGATGGGGAAAGGCGTGATAGAGGGGCTGATAAATGAAATCAAGTCATCCATAGAACCTCCTGTTATACCGCAGATAGAGACAGCAGAGG
>NZ_RCOS01000151.1 GCF_003947435.1 Candidatus Methanodesulfokora washburnensis | reverse complement strand
CTAAGGTTTAAAACTAGATATCTTATCTCCTGCGGAATTTTCTCCATCTTTTCCTCCAGATCCTGCTCCAGATCTTTTATCTTATCGATGGGAGCATAATACCTGTATCTCATGAGTATCTCTCTGTGACCTTAGAAGTGAGATTTTCTTTTTCAGAGATTTGCCATTCCCTTACAATCTTAGCTATCGCTCTATCACATATCTCTCTATCGCTACATACACTGCATCTTTTACCTGAGGGCTTTTGTGGGATTTCGCCTTCATCAATTGCCTTTAGAACCATATCGACATGCTCTTTTGCTTTCTCAGGATTTGTTTCTTCCTCTATAATACGCATGTCCCCTGTCTCAGCTATATGGATGTGAATCCTCTTTTTTCTTCTCGGAAGGAGAACTGAGTAAATATCTGCCTGAAGGGATGCATCTCTCACTACATATTTTAAATTTTTCTCGCTCCTTGTGTCCTTATACTCATATATGAAGCTGTCAGCAATCCCATCCGGAACGCCAACTATCACATGATTGCCCCACGCTTTATACAATCCGATAGTGGGATAATCCTCAGCAAACCTGTGCTCAGAGATCCATCCTCTTTCCTGATCCTCATTTTCACTCCATGCTTCAGCCAAGAGCTTAATTTCCTCATCTGTTAGAGATCCTCCTCTCTCTTTCTTCTTTTCCTCCTTCAAAAGAAGCTCAAAGTCATCCTGAGTGAGATCCGGAAATTCGCTTATCTTTCGGACAGCATCCAGCAATGCACCAATGAAATCCTTAGGAGAAGGATAATTTTTATCTATCCAGCCCAACACGTTTTTCAACCCTCTCATGAATTCCTGTCCCTTATCCTCTCTCATAGCAGGAACTGCGGCTATTCCATCCGCTACATCGTTTATGAAATAAAGAATGCATTTAACCAGTCCTCTCTCTTTATCGTTCAGATCACCACGAATGAGGAGAAAATTTCCTTTTATGTCGATATATCTCATATAATAGCCGCTCTCATTTGTTGTGTCTAAGAAGGTTTTTCTTGGGCAAAAATTCCAATCTACAAGACTTTTCACACCAAGAAAACATGGCTTGCAAAGGGATTTTCTCTTCCTCTTTTCCCAGATCAGCCAAGAAAAGCAGACTTTATCTATAATGCCCCCTATTTTAACAGCCCATCTTATTATAGGCTCAGGATCTACACCTTCTATTCTCCCAAATCTCCTTGAAAAAGAGATTGCCCTTTCAACTAGATCTGAGCCTTTAGATATTCCTTCTCTTATAGTCATATTTTCACCTCTTATAAAGAGGTAGTCCAGTCTTATATACCTTGCTGCGTGCGCACATCAGAGGAAGCACACAAGTTCTTTTACTGAATTTGACCCCTCTTTTAGCCTCTTAGTAATTTTTAAATGAGTTATAAATTTTAGCAATAACAGAGGGTGAAATCTTATACTGGCAAAATCTATTAAACAAAATTATATGCTGTTCAACGATCAGTTTGATTTTACTTCCCTCTAAATAGACGTGCTGATCTTTCATAAAGGACGTATCCTGCGTCTCACCTAAGTATTCTGCCGAAACTATTACAAATAATAGATGGGGGTATTCATACACCTCTTCTTCTAATTCACTAATGGTTTTTCTGATGTCACGTATTCTAAAAAATAGATCATTATTTTTGATAATTACAATATTTGGATATTCTTGAGGAAGTTGTCTTTGTTCCTCCTTGATTTTTCTTTTTGTTCTTAATATTTCATTCACATCAAAAGGTGGACCGATAAACTCTCCGACATGGAATCCCCTATCTGATGCCCACTTTTCTAAAGTTTCTTTATCTCCTTCTGGTGCTATTCCAATCTCAATTACATCTTTAATTGATAACTCATGAAAAGAGTTATCTCTCTTAACTTTCTCAACTGTTTCCTCAACCTTCTTTACAACTTCATTTAAGTGCCTTTTAGAGAGCGTTTTATAAATACGCCCACAATAATGTATAAACGGAATAGATCGCCATAGGATATCGGTAATTGCTTCCATTGTTTGGTGGACTTGCTCTTCTATCTCGCTTGGTCCCATTTGAGAGATTTCTACAAAAAGCTCCTCTCCTGTATCTTTGTCAATTAGCTTTAGATCTGGAATTCTCTTCACATTAGAGATTTCAATAGTGGGATCTATGATTATCTTAAAACCTGCTTTCGAAAACTTAAAGCTAGCTTCTAAAATTGAAACTCCTTCCTCAAATTTACCCTTATCTTTAATGCGATTTAGTAAAGAAGAATAATTCTCTTGATTTTTTAATTCATTAAGAGCTTCTGCAAACCAAATTATCCATCTACGAGTCCAAGGGGCTAAATTTCTGATGTAGTCACATATTGGATGCCCTTCACTAAATGCATCCTTCAAAAACTCTTCCCCTAACTCTTCTCTTAAAAATTGAAAAGCACGTTTAACCCTTTCTTTTTCAAAAGGCGTTAGCTCCTCAATTGTCTGAGAATGTTGGATCAACTTTTCCCAATTCCAATAATCTTCCAGTCTCTCGAGGATCATTATGTCCCCTTAGTTCTCATAGCTTCCTTATATATTTTAATCTTGCATGTATGCATTAGTATTATATCTATTGAGAACTGACTGTCAACTTCAGAATCGATCACCCTTGATTGTGTTCGTTCCGTCACCCGACCCACACAAGGATGCCTATCATGTACAGGTATCCGCCTTTTCTTTCACAAGAGAGCATCTACTCACGTGAAAGTAAGTACCATCCTTATATCTACAGGAAACTCCCTAAATAATCCTATGAGTCCTACTAAAATCAATTATGCATAATTCTTTTTATGAACTTCTATAGCTTTTATTCTTTCTATAATTTGAGCTAGAGCTAGAATATCGGCTTTATTCGCCTCGCTGAGTACCTTTCTTGCATTATCATCGCTTGGATTTTTCAAGATTCGCCAGCAAAGGTCCAGTTTGTCAAATCCACTCATATTATAGAAGAACTTCTCCCACCATTCATCCTTCTTATGACCGCATAGGGCATCAAAAACATCATGAAGAGAGCTGGATGAAGTTGGAGCTACGAGGGATACCTGTACATGATAGAGGAGATTTATATTTTGTGCGTCATAGGAAAATCTCTCCTTCAGAATCTTTTTATCAGCTCCTCCCCAGTGAATAAATACATAGTCCCTCTCCTTGTCTTCAAGGTATTCAAAGACTCTATCCTCATCATCATCTTAAGTACTCTTTAACTTCACTAAGTCTACTCTGATTTATGCGTATCCGCTTCTTCTCTTTACCGTCGAGAAGCCAAGGAATTTTACGGGTAGTTTTCATTACCATACCCTAATAGACTAAGTTTAGCTTAAGGCTGTCCCCCAAATGAGCTGTTTTGCTCCCTATGCTAGGGTAATAAAAAATAAGGTAAGGGATCGCTCATTTTAGTTTTCTTTTTTGGGTCAAGAGAAAAATCATCAATTCCACAAAATTTTTATTAGGAAATAGAGGACTATTAGATTATAGTGGTGAGATTATGGAGGAGCACAAATTACTGATTTTTCACGAAAGAGAGCTGGAGAAAGTGTTGAGCAAGCTTAATCTAACTGAAAAAATCGAGAAAGGAGAGCTAAAATGCAGTATATGTGGAAAGATTATCACCAAGGAGAATTTTGGAGGTATCTTAGGAAGAAACGGAAATATCCTAGTTATCTGTGATAGCATAGAGTGCATCGAAAAAGCAGGAGGTGAATAGATGTTCCCTCCTGACTTATCACTTTTAATTTATTTATTACATCAGATTTTCCTTGCACTTGAGGGTTTTGGATCCTTTGTATTTATCCTTATACTGTTTATTATTATATATTTACTTTATCCCGAAAAAGTCGAGAAGGCAATGATATTAATAAATAAAGCATTTGCCTATGCATCAGAGAAACATGAGCGAAGGTATATATCGAAAAGTATAGAACATAACATTAATAGTTATGTAGAAAAATTTGATAGGGAGTCTGAAGGAATTCTTCCTTATAAAATTAAGGTAGAATGGGTCAATGTTGACTCCATAGAAAGTTATTTAAGAGATAATGCTTTAATTATAAAAATGAGGAATCACAAAAATCAGTCCAAGAATTTTGCATTGGCTGTAAGAGAGTATATTCCAAGAGCCCTTATTCCTACAGCCCGAAGATATGTGCATCGAGAACTCATGAAAGCAGTTGATTATGTGGTTTCCAAGAATATTCTTGCTGCAGATCCTAATGCACTTAGCTACTTCATTGACGTAACAGCAGGGGAAGTAAAGCAAGTAAAAGGACTAGTAGAGGAAGTAGAGGAGATAAACAAAGGAGGATATGTGACAAGGATTCTGCTATCTGAGTACAAAAAGCTAAGTTCCTTATATCCCAGCGACCCGAAACCTGATGTTCATGAGGAGACAAGAAGTTTTGAGCTGAAGATCTATAGGCTTGTTACAAAGAAACCAGAAGAAAAGGTCGATCCTGCATATCTTGGCAAGTATATAAAGGCAGCTATTGTCCCCATTGCAAAAGCAGAAACTCTTGAGATTTCTGGGCTAGATGCTCACATGAAATTTATTGGAGAATCTCTGGAAAAAGGGATAAATACATTTTATATAGTAGCTGCCGGAGAGATTAACACGTTTTTTGCAAAACAGGCATTAAAGGAAGCTGAAAAACGATATAGATTAAGAAAGATCTATGAAGAGGAATATCACGGAGTCCACAGAGGAAGAAAAATGAAGATATTTGTGGGAATACTTACGGCATATGGTGAAAGCGTCCCTCAAACTGTCGATGCGCAGGTGTAGACCGACCTTTATCCGATAGCAATATTCCTATCTAGCAAACATTGAAATGATCATGTCCTCATATGCGGCAAGGCTTTTGCATATATAACATTGGTCTCAGAGGGTATGCTTTGACAGGACTCACTTAGGTCAAGCAAAAGCTTTTATACATTAGGCTGCTGTGTTTTCGAGGGAGACAATGTACTGGAAGTTTGTCTGCACAAATGAGACTGAGAGCGAGTGTTTTCAGAGGGCTCTTTTTGGTGATACTAAGAAGCTTTGGGACGAGATTAAGGATGTAAAGAGAGGTGATACTCTCTTCCTATACAACGTCGATACAGATGTACTTTTTGGACCTTTCACCGCTGAGAGCGGCGGTGAACTGAACATCGAGCCAGACGCTTGGGGCGGGCTTTTTCCCGCTCAAGTGAGGGTTGGGTGGAAGGCAATATCAATGGTAAGGAGTGCCTCAACGAAATTTGGCTTCCTGAGAACTTTTGCTGTCAGACTTTCCGAAGAGCAAGGTGGGGAACTCCTGAAGGTACTGACCTCTGAGTGCATCGAGATACCAGCTCAGTTTAAGTCCGAGATCCAGCAATTGGACATGGAAATCCATACACTAGCCCATAGGATGGAGGAGGCAATGCTCGGTAAGGGCCACCCGGCAGATAGGGAGATAGATCTTGACCGGTTTAAAGGCGAGTTCGTAGCCAAGATGAGGGACTTCGTCTGGGCCGTAAGGAAATTGGACAAGCATACTGGAATCCTAGAACTGCCATCGAATAAGTAGGTAAGTTGTCTTTTAACGTACCAAAAAGGAAGGAGATTCTCCGAATCGTATTCATGCTATCATCAATTAACAGAGACCTCTGATATATAAACCAAAAAAGTTAAAAAATATTCAGAATTTAGGAAAATAAGGAAGATAACAGAATATTAAACTTTCGATGGAAGTTATAACATTATTATCGGAATGTCTTCCAAGAACACCATGAGCTAATAGCATAGGATACCTAGAAGTTTTTAAGATCCTGTATTCCTGTTTAATCGTTATTGGTGGTAATCGAATTTCAGCATAGGTACGGAAGTATTTGGGATATCCATTTTTCGCTAGGAAATCGTTAAGCTCATCTAGGCTTGAGAATTCCATGACACTTATGGGCTGAAAATAGGAGTACAGACTTTCCCAATTTTCTTTATGAATTCTGTTAAGAAGCTCGTCCCTATTTTGCCTGTACTCCTCCATCTCTGGCTTTAGCTCTCTCTTAAACAGTTTAAGAATATTCCAACTTTCTATATAAACCTCTAAACTTAAAATCTCTCTAGTCATAATTCTGCCAGCCTGAATAAGCTCTTGCATAAGAAAAAGAAAAAAGAGGAAAGTATAGGGGAATAATTCTTATGCACGCACATTTAGTTCTACTTTTTACACAAAACTTTCTCGGAGATTCACAAAAAAGTACTCTGCCAGTATAATGATCATTAAAATGTCTTAATAGCTGCTATTATTTCACCTATAGCTCTTGAAATTGCTTTTGCACTCTTATGAGAAACCAGCTGTTTTCGTTGATAATCCTTAGTATATTCTGTTAAATCTAATGCAAGTTCAACCATACCTGTTAAATACCGCATTAAAGGCATTCCGCCATGAATCATTTTATCAAGGATATGAGCATAACTTAAAGGTTTCTGTTTCCCATAAACCGCTAATAGGAACACTGTTACCGCTAATCCTGTGCTCCATGGAAGCTTCAGGAAACGTTTGTTACCTCTTTTTTCAGCATAGTATCTGACACCATTGTTATCTAAAGTTGAGAGTATATGGTTATATAATTCGAAAGCTCTCTTTCCTCCTAATGTAATATAGTAGCGTGACTCTATGCTCGGAAACTTAATTCCTAATATGCATTTCTTAGGATTCTTGGAATGTGCATATATCAACCAATATTCTCCACCATACTCGCCCATACACTCTTCACCCTATTACCAGCATTGCAGAAAATATACTTAAACAGGGTTTTCCACTACTAAATTTGTGATATAGATACCATGTGCTTTCTTCTGAGGATACATCATAACCATGATCTGATAATATTAGAACACGATAATCTTCCAATAAAATACTTACTTCAGATGCTATATTCTCTACTGTTCTATATAAGCTGGAAGCCATGCTAAATATATCTGTAAACTTCTCAACTTGACTTTTGTGAACAAGCTCATCTATCGTTCTAAAAACTCTTGAGCCCGCAGCTTCAAATCTTTCTTTAAGTATTTCCCCTAAAATCCCCATACTTATGTTCCCTGATGGCGATTCTAAGAAAATCGAAGTTAAATACTCGTATGTCTTAGTCATTCCCCCAGGATTTATAGCATAAAGCAACCCATCTGAGCTAATTTTCTTAGAGAATTTATTGTATAGGTATGCATACTCTGGAAGCGAGAGACCATCGCATAAAACTATAAATGGTTTCTTTTTACCTTTTTCAAGAATCTTTTTAGCTCTCTCGACAGCATATAAAATGCTTTCACCTGAAATCATAGGTCCGATCCCTGAAAGCTTAGCCATGGATCTTATGAATTCCCTGCCCTTCTTGATAGGATCTTCTAGTAACGGATTTGAAGATACTTCCTCGCAAAATTCCACTTTATCATAAGCTGCACATAGAGAAGCAAAAAGGATATGTTTATATCTATTAAATGATTCATTCTCAGTGGATAGCCTAAGCGATTCAGATAAATTAGATATGTACTCTCTGAGCAATGTTAATGAGTTCGTCCATTCTGGCATCAACTTATTCACCGGATTTTTTCAGTACAAGCTTTTTTCATCAATACCCACCTTTCTAAACCATTCAAGTAATTTTTCTCTCTTTATTTTTTCCTCGAAATATATTTTAATATAAGCATTTGAAATATCATTTCTATATTTGCGTAAGATACTATCGAGTTTAAGAATTTTGATAATATCTACGGGAATTTTCGATAAACTAATGCTTCCTTTCCCGATATTCGCTGAGAAATCCACAGCTTGAACATTGCCTAGCTCATCCTTTAACTTCTCAAAATGAGCTATAGCTATTATTACGTTATCAGTTTCTCGTATTTCAGCTATATCGTATACCTCATCTGGAGGAGGCGGTATATATATTTCTTCTTTTTTTATGATTATCTTTGTATCTTCTATAGATATCACAATCTCATTTATATCTGGATCTTCTAAGAAGTACACATTGCTTAATTGTTTAACTGCGCTTAAAATCTGCTCTTTTGCTATGGGCTTTATTGGAATCTCTGACCATCCCTTTGCTATAGATTCTATTATAGGCGAGGCGTCCAGTTCTAGTTTTATTCCTTTTAATAATTTGTGTTTATTATCTTCTTTAATTACATACTTTTTAATAAATTCTATAAGACTAGTTTTTATATCTTGAATTCTCTTCACATTGCATTTACTACATACTGCATTTATGATCCAGGATGGTAGTTCACCGTAGAGATCTTTAAACTCCTTAACAGTACTGCTTGGGGCAATGCTCAGATCTGCATGAACTATCATGTTAGTTTTTGGATCATAGTAAACTACTGTTTTGAATAAGCTTATAAGATCAGCAGTATAATTACTTATAGCGGAGGATGCTAAACTAGTTGCATAGCTTTCAATTTTCCTATGCATTTGCTCTATGATTTCTAACAGGATGCTCTCAAATTCTTGCTCGGTTTCAAAATAATCTTTAAGTGTAGATACAGCTGGCTCATTCTTAATTATATCGAGCTTCTTGCGTCTATGCTCTACCTTACCAACTTTGAGATATTCTATAGCCCTGGAAGCAGCATTAACAGAGGCTATCTCACTACAAAGCTTCCGTAAATCATCCAACGAAACCTTCGGAAGTACTATGGCAAACATGTTTATATATGGTATCTCATTCCTAAATTCATGTACTATTTTTTTAGTTTTATTGATATAGTCTACTTCTGTCTTTTCTAAAAGATTCGTCTCCACTATGCTCCAAGGGGACACCGTTAATATTGTGAATAAATCTCTATCGAGAAAATCTATAAAGGCAGGCTTATCCTTAAAATCGATTATATGCTTCTTCCAATCTATTAATTGAAGCTTTGGAGGAGCTCCTTTTTGAGACTTGCCATTAAAGAAGGCGGATAGGGAATACTGGTCGGTTAAGTGCTTCTTGAAATACTCAAGCATAGCATTATAGTCATATCTATCAATGCCGGCTTTCTTACGCTCCTCCTCGGCTATGTTGTTTACGAGTTCTGAGGGATTTGGAAGTAATGTAATGAGATAATAGTCTAGACCGCCGTACTCAATGCTATTTAAATATGGCAATCTCTTTAAATTCTCAAAAGCGCTATCGAACTTCTCAAAAGCTTTTCCAGATATAACTCCCACAAGTGCTGTGATCATATCTAGTTTCGTGGATCCTCTCAGCTGTATTTCATCCCTTGACTGCATCTGTGGAGCCTTCATTAGATCTAGCAGTTTAACGACATTCCCTGTTACAGATTTTGTGTAAACTGCTGACAACATAGGTAACATAAGTTCTCTAATTTCTTCATCTTCAACCTTCTCTACAACGCTTTTACAAGACTCGTATATCCTTATCCACTCTTTAGCTATATGTTCATCCATTGTATGAACAATGTCCTCGGGTATTAAATGTGCTATGCTTATAAGCATGGATTCAGACCACTTCGTTGACGAAAGTCTAGCTATTATGGAAGCGGTCACTCTTAAGAGATCCCTTATATGTTGAGACTTTGGTAGATCTGATCCAAATGTTGGATGAATAAGTTTGAGCAAGAGAGCTTCATAGTTTGGTGAGAATGGATAGAAGTCACCGAGTCTCCTTACAAAATTAAGCACCTCACTCTCGCCAATTAAGCTCATAAACTCTTTTCTGATATGCTCCTGGACTATTTGTATCACGTCCTCTCTTTTAGTTTTAAATCGTAATAATCTCAACATTAATATACTTAAAACGTCCTTAATTTCAGGAGCTTTTAGTGTAGATGGTTTAAGTCTCTCAACTCTCTCATTTAATTCATTAACTGACTCTATTAATAGCGTTTTAACCCCGCCAGAGCCCTCTTTAAGAATGCTCTCCGATATTTTAGACCATCTATTAGCATCTTGTTGGGCAGATGCATATATGAAGACTAATGGAACAACTCCTCTAGATAATTCAAGTAATTCCCTGAGAAATGATATGAGATCCATGAAACTTTTAATCATCTCGTCACTTCCGCCCATAATTACGTCATTGACTCCAGCATATAGCTCATCTATTATAATCAGAATTGACACAGGTTCCCTAATCCCCTTAAGAATCGAGATAAGCTCTTTAGCTGCATCTATAGGCTTAAGTTTATTTAGATTCCTTAAGAAGTTTGGATCTAAAAGTTTTATTCCATGAGCTTTATATTTTCTCTCTAATATTTTAGCAGATATCTCGAATATTGCATCATAGGGCTTGAGGTTTATAGGACGCCTCAAAAGATCTATTGCAAATACAATAGCTTTTTCAGCTACACCTCTATTGTAACTTAATTTTTCAATATCTATTTTTGAATAGATCTTTTCAAGCTCATCGACATTCCAGTGATATGTCTGAGCGTAGAGGTGCCATAATAACGTGAGAAAATGCGTTTTTCCAAACCCCATTTCTTGAGTTAAAGATAAAGCTACCGGAGCTTCTCGAACAACTTTAAGCCCATCATTAATCATTTTGAGAGCATTTAGCATAGGGTCAAGATGGGTTATCGAGAGAAATGTGAGGGTATCTGAGAACTCATCACTAACTATGACGTGCGGATCAAACAGCTCGTGCTCAATGAGCATACCGAGGCTTGGAGCAAGCTTACCTACATATTCACCTGGACTCAACCTACTATAGGCTTCAACAAACTGTGTAGGTTCAGCCACATCTGCCAGCTTAGGTACGCTCATTCAACAGCTCACCCCTCATATAATGCTTTAAGCACATTCTCTATAAAAGATTTATTCAACTTAATTCCGAAGGACTCTAGTTCCTCTTCCTTTGCTGTGAGAAGCAGGAATAATGAAACTGCAACAACCTGTCTACTAGCAGGCAGCAATGTTCTAACATAATTGGCGACTTTCTCAGCTTCTTCAGTGGCGGGAATTTCCGCAAGAGTTTTTGTAAGTCTTAAGGCCATACCTGATACAGTCCTATCAAGTACTTCAACTCTGCGTTTAATCAAATCTGCCACCTGCCTTCCATAAACCACTCTGCGTTTAGACTCCCTACCCTTAGCTTCTAGCAGCCCGAGATTTTTGAGTCTATTAAGATTTGTGCCAATAACCTTACATATCTTCTCTCCAAAGTCGTATTCAATGGTAGGCTCTTCAGAAAATCTCGTGGTCATCCATAGTAATAGATATGCCTTAGAATCCCTATCCACTGAAAGTATGTCATTAACCATTTTATCGATCAAGGTCTTTTCTAAGCCGGCTTTCGTAAAAACCTCCTTAATGGTTCCCTCCAGTACCCTTGAAACGCCATGATAAAGAGCTACTAGATATAATTTTTCTTTAAAGAAGAGTAACAATCTCGCTAATTTGTAAATATCTTTTGCCTCTAAATCTCTAGTCCCAATAAATTCTTCTAATGTTTCAGTAGTTTGTTTAATTGGTGCTGATTCGAATATCGGGTTCCATATCCGTGTAGCACCGGCTATAGCTCCTGCTAAAGCCATAATATACTTCTCATATCCCGAAGCGCCAGACTCCTCAGCACTTTGAAGAGCATCAACCGTACTTGAAACTATAGCATATTTAACTTCTTCATTCATTAAGAGTTCTTCAATATTAGCAGTGCCAACAATAACCCTTTCATGAGCCTTTCTAGCTATAATAGCTAAACTTGAGAAGAATGCTGACCCAGCCAATGCCACACGCCTTTCAGCCATCTCAGTCTTAATAGTCCAAACTTTAGTGACTGTGAAGCCTGCGGCATAGAGGGCACTTAGAATACCTTCCCAAGCCTCGGGGTCACTATGTGTAAACCATACTATGAGAACTCCATCATCCTTAAGTGTTTTATAAGCTCCACGGAAGAATGAGTACATGCTCCTCACATACCAATCTCTAGTATGTGACATCTTCATACGTTCTGTAATAATTTTAATTTTTTCATTTAAACCGTTGCCTTTAATTAGTGATTTACCTTTAATTAGCGATTTAGCAGACTTCCTCTCTATAATTTCAGAATCCCTAGGAACGGTCGATAATATAGGATTCCAACCATGCACAAATACTTCAGCCTTCCTACGCTCGCCTCTACTGAAGAGATAACCAGCATCTATTGCTGGAGCCAGAGTTAACCTCAAAATCTGCCAGAAAAATTCACTTAAATCGCTGTAATTATGTTGATCAAAATACGGCGGATCCACATTAACAACATCAACGCATTTTTCACCCAAGATCTCAGAAATTTTCATAGCATCGGCCATAAAAACCTCAATCCTATCACCTAAACCCTCGATCCAAGAACATAGAAGCTTAATAACAGGACATATACCCCCGTGGGTGGCTGAGGGTCTCTCAATATGAGGCTCAAAAACCCAATTGAGAGCTAAGTCGATACGTTTTGCTTCACAGTACTCGAGACCGAAGCCAATCTTTCTTGTCCTAGCATAATGATCCATAAGTTCTCTTATGGTTTTAGTACTATCATCCCATGTAGTTGTAATATTGTTAAAGTTAGTTAATTTATTGAGGCCAAAAGCTAAATAAATATTTATAGCTATTCCAAAATCTCCTTTTTCTTCGGTTAATTTTTTAACTTTTTCCTTGATGTAACCTATTAACTTTGCTAAAATCAAGAGTTGCCTTGGATTAAATAATTCATGCCAATTTTTCAATCCTAAATCTATTATAGGTTTAAACACTTCATTCTTCTCAGATATAGGATCCGATGGTATACACTCCCTTAACTCTTCTACGAGTCTAGTGAGGTCTAAGTATGCTCCCACGAATTTGTCTACATCCTCCTTAGATGCTACTACGAATCCCTTCTCAGTCTGTTTGACTAGTAGTATGTGAGTTTGAATAAGTTCTTCAATGGACTCTTTAGCTTGTTTGAAATTTCCACTCAATGCTATTTCTAAAAGCCTCTTATGCCTTGAAACCCAGTCTCGAAGAGCTACATCCTCGATAATGGGGGCATTACAGTATGGACATCTAAGCCTTGTGAATTCGGTCTCAACGCTCGAAATGTCCACAGTGAAGCCTTTATTCTCTTTATCGAAGATTAACCTTATGTACGGACCATCTTTCCCAAGTTTTGTACTGTGTATTATCGGTATAAGTCCTCCACAAGACTTACACTTATAGCCTCTAGCTATTATGTAATTCATGGCATCTTCAGGGTAGTACTTTCTAAGCTCCTCCAAAGCCCAGTTTATGAGTTTTTTGGTCTCAGCCTTAACCGCCTCGTAAAGTTTCTCACCATATTTGGCAGGATACTCAAGCGTAGCCTTGAGAATCAAATATGCCACAGGATTGTACTCCATGGCTACGGTTCTAAAACCGAGTCTTAAGGCCTCTAAAGGAATAGAGCCACCACCAGCCATAGGATCAACTATTACTATATTTTTCAGATCCTTGCCAAGCTTCTCCTTTACTATTTCAGCTATCTTGTCTCTGTCTGGTTGAACTAGATAGACTATTTCATATGGCACATTTGATGTATTATTAAGCCCAATAAGCTCATTAAACAAATCACGGTTAAAATCTTGAGGCAAGATTGATGCCAAGGTCAATGCTCTAGCGTTAGCATAAGGTCGTCTAGCAGGCCAAGGATGAAGATTACTAAGTTTAGGCACTCTGATAAAACTTTGCTCTTTTTCACTAGATTTATTAATTTTAGTAAGAGGGAGATATTCTTCGACAAGCCTTTTACCGTGCATTAGTAGTGCTTCCAAGCCTTATTTATAACTCTTACTTTTGCGAGTTACTACTATAAAAATATCTTTAGGTCAATTCGCGCGCTCTCAACTTTATTCTCAGCCTGCTTTCCACAGCCTTATACTCCCTCTTCCTGTCGTACAGCTCTTTAATATCCTCAACTGTGACTATCTTGAGCTCATTGAGGATCTCATGGAAGGCCTCTGATGCTATGCTACAAGTTCTTCCCACAAAAATCCGGCAACTCTTTTTACAGAGGCTAAAACTAGAAAGATAACTGCTTTTGAGATTATAGAAACAAGCCAATCTCCTCGAGGAACTTCTCAAAAAGGGAAAACAAAATTATGTAATTTTGAGTTAGAGAATAATACGTTTCTTGAATTTGTTTCAGGGAACGATGCACCCCTTTAATTTAAATCCAGGAAAGACCTCGAATTTAGCTCCAGGAAAAAGTACAGGTGCTTCAAGTTTA
>NZ_RCOS01000149.1 GCF_003947435.1 Candidatus Methanodesulfokora washburnensis | reverse complement strand
AACCAGAATATTATCACCATCGGAAATATTATCACACCAGCCTTCCTCAGGAAGTGCATCGTGTTCACCCTGGTGTACCACCATATCACCCTGAGAGAAGGCACATGGTAAGGCGGTATCTCCAAAAGGAGCTCTGGCTTCCATCTAACTTTGAGCACATAAACCTGCACTATCTTTGCAGATAAAAGGAAGACAACAATTGACAGAAGATATAGGAGCATCAGAAATGATGATTTTGCAAGAGGAGAGGAGAATGCAGCGGAGCTCAGCGCAATCAGGACTATTAATCTGGCTTGGCATGGTATAAATGGAACTGACATTGCAAGGCTTGCTCTCTCCCTGTCATCATCAAGGGCTCTGGTTGCCATCACAGCTGGTACATTGCATCCAAAGCCGATCATAGCTGGAAATACAGATTTGCCGCTCAATCCAAATGGTCTCAGAAATCTGTCAAAGGATACAGCCACTCTTGCAAGAATTCCTGTGTCCTGAAGGGCTCCCAATAAAACGAATACGAGAAATATCAGGGGAAGAAAGCTGAGCACACCGGAAAGACCTGCTATTATTCCATCCGTCAGCAAGCTCAGAGCCCACTCAGGAGCCGGTATTTTTGATGCCTGAGATGAGATCCAGTCGAATATATAGCCCATAATCCCTGATATGCTGTGCTCCTCTATGAAGGAAGCCTGCTCCTCTAGGCCAATCTGTGAGAGAATCACGTTTATGGGAAAGCCTGTGTTGAGCGCAAAGATCAATGAGAACAGGGATATCAAGAGCAGTGCTGAGATAATTGGACCTGCTATCGGATGCAGAAATGCTTTATCCAAGCTTTCAGATAGCTCCTGCCTGACAACAGATGTTCTCTTCACCCTTCTCCTCACAATATCATCTATAAGCTTGTATCTTGCCTCTATCACGAGCTGTGCTGGATCTGCATTCAGCTCTTTTCTCGCTCTCTCAACCACCTCCTCAGCTCCGGTTCCCTTTACCGCATTCACAAACTCTGAATCACCTTCGAGCACTCCAACAGCCACAAATCTGGATGGATACTGTGGAAGTATCCCCTTTTCCTCCACTATCCTCTGTATCTCTTTTATATAAGGCTCAAGCCCGTTGTAATCCACCTTCAGCTCCGATTTTCTCATCTCTCCAGCGAGTATCCTGTCGAAAAGGACTCCTATTCCCTCCCCTTTTGTCGCAACGGTTCCCACAAAGGGAACTCCAAGATCGGATGAAAGACCATCAAGATCCACGTGAATTGCCCTTCTTCTAGCGCAATCCATGAAGTTGACCACAACTATAACGTTGGGCGTGAGCTCCATAGCCCTTATGACAAGGTAAAGTGTTCTATCAAGGGATGTTGCATCCGTTATGACAACTAAAACATCAGGCTTTTCCTTAACTATGAAATTCCTCGCCACAGCTTCAGCTATCTCCTCAGCTCCACCAGCAGTCAGACTGTATGTGCCGGGGAGGTCAACAAACCTTATCTTCCTTCCATGATGAACTGCATGCCCCTCTTTCAGCTCAACAGTTACTCCTGGCCAGTTAGCCACATGGGCTGTTTCGCCTGTGAGCATGTTGAATATGGTGCTCTTTCCCACGTTCGGATTGCCGGCCAGTGCGACAACTATCTCCTGCATATGTTAGCTTAGCCTAACTTTTATTTAAATCTAATTATGTGCTATAGCACATAATATATCGCTCATTGAACTGAAGAAAGTTTTATTTAAGATAGGTCTAAGGCTGTTGATGAGGACGGAGCAGGCAACTGCAAACGTGGAGATAATGTACGAAGGAAGAAAGATTGAGCTTAAATGTCTTGTGGACACTGGAGCCAGCTTAAGCATAATCTCCAAAGAGGTTGCTGAGGAAATCGGCGCCTTCATTCCCTTTAAAGAGCCCTATGAAGTGGGAACTGCAAGTAAGGAGGGAAAGCTGAGGATAATCGGCTATTGTAGGGTTGGAGTTAGGTTTGAAGGCGTGGAGGTACCGGGAGGGGCTGTTTTTGAAGTTGCAGAGAACTTAAGAGAGGGCTTAAAACTCGTGATAGGGAGGCCTGAGATAGACAAGTGGGGCATTATCTTCACGCCCAAGGGGCCGAGACCAAGGAAAGTGCCGATAGAGTTCGAGGTAATATAACTTTAGCTATTTCCTTGTAAAACTTTTCTCAAGCATAACCCTGCCTGATAGCTCAATTATTCTCACCTTCAGCTCCTCTTCAGCTTCTATCAAAGAGAAAGTTGGAGGGTACCCCTTCTTGTCCTCCTTCTTCATGTGACCGGGGTTTATGTATACAACCCCCTCGATCAACTCAGCCCTAGGAATGTGGGTGTGCCCGTGAATTATCAGGTCGACAGCTTTTCTTCTAACAAGATCCTGCGGATCAGGATCCCATGGAAGATCATTTTCATGCCTTAAGTGGGAGTGGGTCAGCAGAGATAGCCATCCACTTAAATTGAGGATAATCCTGTTTGGAACCTCGGGCTTTGAGTAGTAGCTCTCATAAACCCCGGGAACCCTTAAAAGAGGGAAATCCCTCAGAAGCTCAGCATCCTCATAGTTATCTCCAAGATGCACCACCAGATCCGGATTTATCTCCCTTATTCTGGGCAAAATTGACTTCAAGTTGTCCAGCTCGCCATGAGTATCACTCATCACCATTACCAGCATAAGCTGTTATACCGGTGGAGATAAAAAGCTATAAAGAAATAGCAATGAACTTACAAAACTCTTTAAACAGGCTCCACCATTATGCTTGAGGCCATCCCCCTACCTATGGCTATCTTTACCCCTCTTACCTCGACAACAACAGGTCCTGGAAAGCTGGAGAGCAGAACGACTTCAGCTCCCGGAGTTAGGCCCATCTCCATCAATCTTCTCCTTCTCCCAGCTCCTCCCTCTATTGACACTATCCTTACCTTGGTTCCGGGAGGTATTGATGCCAGCGGCGTCATTTTCCCACATGTTAGATTAGCCTAATTTTTATTTAAACTTAATTATGTGCAATAACACATAAAGGTTCAGGCGGACTTCCTCAGCCTTCTCTGCAGAAGCTCTATCCAAGGTGAGAATGATGTTATCACTCCCAGAATCCAGAGGAGATTTATCAGCGGCACATATCTTGCCTTAACGATGTAGGTCTCCTCCTGACTTCTTCCTATGAGGGCAAGGGCTGCATCCCCTATGGAGGTCTGAACATCAGTTGAGTACAATGCCCTGGTTACTAGGAGGGATTTTGTGGCCAAAAGCCTTGGTCTATCCGTTATGTTCAGGCTGGATATGTAGAGGAGAAGAGCCGAGCTCAAATTCCTTCCTAGAACAGAGCTTCTTCCATCTATGCTTATCTGAATATCTCCAAGAGGTAAATGCATTATTGTTGAGCTTTCTCCAAATGATCCATTCACGAGAAAGCTCCTCATATCGTACACAATGGGAACGCTTCTCCTTGATCCATCCACCTCCAGATCGAAGTTCATGGTGAGCTTTTCCGGCACCTCATCCGGAAGGAGAAGAAAGTAATCGCATGATGGAACACAGCTTGCGGAGTAGGTGGAGTTTATCACTGTGTTGTAGTCCATCAGCATCCCAGCAACTTCATCATCCAGCCCGGACAGGATTTCTTCTATCTTCATCCCCGTCTCCTCGACCACGGATATGGGCATGTATGGGATTGGAAGGGATATGCTACCGTTTCCTATGGAGAGATCAGCCTGTGTGAAGAGAACTGTCCCATTCCTCAGCTCTATTACCCCATTTTCTGACCTTATATTCCAGATAAAGATCCTTTTAAATGTCATATTTCCCCAAGGCACATTTACACTGAGATCAGATGTTATCAGAGCTGTAGCATTCCCTGTGAACTTATCTTCCATCTCCATCCTGCAGAAGGCCTCGGATGCATATGGAAAATAGTAATATGTGCTGTAGAGCTGCATTAGATTTACGGAAAGGGATCCATTCAACTCGATTTTTCCGGAGGAGTTAACAAGAATTTTCCCTGTGCTTGAGTTTAGAAGGGTTATATTTGCATTTCCTCTTGCTGAAAATGGTATGTTTATGTTCCTCATAGCTCCCACATAAGAGAGAAGCTCGTTTAGGTCTCCCTTTGATCCATTCATGACATAGTATATTTCATTAAGCATCTCTCTAGCTAGAAATATTGTGTCTCTGCTTGCTGATATTACGTCCTTATCCGCTATGTGAGGATCAATTGACCCAGAGAGAACACCACTGCTGCCAATTATCCTTATGCTGTGCCCCTGAATATCAGCAGCCTCCCCTTTCTTCAGAACAAAGGAGCTGTATCCTCCGGGGGTGACAAAACCTGCTGTTAAAAGGGAGAGGGATAAGAACAGTGCTATTATAGAGTTTCTCTCGGGAGAGACTATGGAGGAGATTGCCAGCAGGAGAGCAAGCCCTGGGAAAAACGGCATCTTCAGAAATAACAGGGATAATGAAAGGGCAAGCGATATAATTGTTGTTACAGCAAAACTCCTCCAGCTGTACCTCCATATCCTGCCAGAAATTCCAAGGAGAAGGACTGATAGAGCTATATCAACTCCCAGAGGAAATGGTCTTATCATCTCTTTCCCAGCTCCTATGAACATCAAAATGGAATAACCGAAGAGCGAGTAAAGGATAATAAGGTAGAAAACAGTTCCTCCTATCAAAATCACGATCTCTGATATCTCCTTGAGGCCAGCAGGTCTTAGCTCGGATCCTTCCTTCATTACATAGTATATGGCCATGAACAGAAAGGGAAGCGAGAGAGGGAAGAGATATCCTGCTTTCAGGAAGATCTGAAGCATTAAAATGGAGGAAAAGCCGGAAAGCATTATGAAAAACCTTTTATAGGCCTCATCAACGAATACATAAGTGAGAAGACTGATCCATATGAGAAGAAGGGAACACTCCCTAGCCGACCAAGACCAGAGGATCCCGTACACTGAATACAGGTCATTTGACATGGAGAGGAGGGATAGAGTTGATAAAGACAGGGATAGAAGGGCTACTTCTTTCTCCCTCCTCCTCACGGATAGGATTGACGATGCGACTGCAAGAAGGGAGGTTGAATATGCGAGTAGATCTGTCAACATAAGCCCTATAGCCTGGCCTGTTTATAATACTTCTCTTTGCTAGCAGAACTGAAGAAAACAATTAAAATAAGGATTATTATGCCAGATCTTACTCATCCAGCTCCTTCATACCCCGTGTCCGGACTTTCAAGCAATCCTATCTATATTTTGCAACTCTTTAACTCAGGGAATCATCAACTTTCTTTGACTGAAGGAAATCCTTTTATTTAAGCATGTGCCTTTCACATTGTGGCGGTCACAACAAAGCTTATAGAGGAGATGAAGAAGGATAAAGAACTTGAGAATGAGTTCCTCACCTTTATTGCTGAGAGGATATCACTAAGGCCTGAGATAAGGAAAATGATGATATCAGCAGTTTTAAGGGAAGTTGCAACAAAGGAGGATATGGAGAAGCTGAGGAAGGAGGTAAAGGACGATATGGATAAGCTGAGAATAACGATGAAGGAGGAAATGACAAGACTGGATCAGAGAATTTCATCTCTGGAGCAAAGAGTTTCCTCATTGGAGCAGAGAATGTCGAAGATCGAGGGACAGCTATCTATAATGATAAAGATGTTCATAGCCTTCAATGTTCCAATATTAGTGGGGATAATAGGAATTCTGTTGAGGACGTATATTCCATAATTATCATTAATTGTCTAGTTAAAATTTACAAATATATCTGCAAAAATTTGATAATTGAATTTCCATTAAAGGTTTACTGAGAACAGAAGGTAAACTGAAAATGCTTATCTATATCCTGTTCTCTGTGCAGAGGTGATCATGTGCACGAGTGGTCCTTGGCAGATGCAGCTGTAAGATCTCTTCTCTCCTTCGGCGAGGAAAAAGGGTTCAAAAGATTCATAGAAGTTGAGATCTTGGTGGGAGAGATAATGGAAATAGACAAGGAGGTGTTTAAGGAGGCCTTTCTCATGCTATCAAGGGGGACAATTCTGGAAAATGCAAACATAATCTTCTCCGAGGAAAAGGCATCTTTCAGGTGCAACTCCTGTGGAAACAGATGGGACATGGAGAAAGCTGAGGAGATAATAGAGAGGGAAGTTGGAGTGGAGGAAGAAGGGGGTGAAATGGAGAGTCCCCTCCACTTCATGCCAGAGCTCGCATGTGCTTTGATGAGATGTCCTAAGTGCGGGAGCAGGGATATATCAGTGGAGAGCGGTAGGGATCTGTCCATAAAAAGGGTGGTGGCTGAATGATAAACAGAGAGATCATTCTCAAGCACCTTGTACCAAGAGATATAGGAAAACTGATCCTCATCGGATCTGGAAAAGGAGGAGTTGGAAAGAGCACTGTCTCGATATTTCTCTCCCTTTTAACAGCAGAAAAAGGGAATAAAACCGGGCTTTTGGATCTGGATGTTCACAGCAGCAGCATAGCCTCTGTATTCAACATAGACGGAAAAATAAGAGCTGGAAAATATGGTTTTGAGCCTCTAAAAAGGGGAAACCT
This sequence comes from Candidatus Methanodesulfokora washburnensis, assembly GCF_003947435.1. Classification (GTDB taxonomy): domain Archaea; phylum Korarchaeota; class Korarchaeia; order Korarchaeales; family Korarchaeaceae; genus Methanodesulfokora; species Methanodesulfokora washburnensis. The sequence goes on along the minus strand of NZ_RCOS01000149.1, from coordinate 478 downwards.
TGAGGTGATGTCCTTGGGCTTTGTTCTCGGGGACAGGCCTGTCCCTCTCAGAGGAGAGGGAGAATCAAGCGTGGTCTCTTGGCTTATTTCCATGACAAACTGGGGAGATCTGGATTACCTGATAGTGGATTTGCCTCCGGGAACAGGAGATGAGGTGTTATCAGCAATTAGGATGAGCAGTGGAATGAGAAGAGGGAATATAGCTGTGACAACCCCATCTAAGATATCCGTGGATGCTGTGAAAAAGTATGTCAAGCTACTTAAGGATGAGAACGTAGATGTGGATGCAGTAGTAATCAACATGTCAAGACTTGGAGACCTGAAGCTTTTTGGAAACATGGAGTTTGGCGAGAACGCAATAGAGCTTCCTTTTGATCCAGGAGTGGAGGAGTTCTTCAGAGGAAAGAGGGAGTGGAGCTCTCTATCAAAGGAGTTTCTCTTGGGAATAGAGAGAATATACGAGATAGCAAAATCATAG
>NZ_RCOS01000164.1 GCF_003947435.1 Candidatus Methanodesulfokora washburnensis | reverse complement strand
CGAAGCACCTTTTTGAGGTTAATATTAAATAGAAGGGAGACACAAATTTCAGATGGAGAGCGAGATGTCGGACGTGGTTCTCAAGAGAATAAATGATATAGAAAAGATTCTGATCGAGATAGATGCAAAAATAGATAATTTTATAGGATATGAAGAACTTACAGAGAAAGAACGGAGGGAACTGAGGAAAATACGCGAGGGAGTCAAATGTGGCGAGTATGTTAGCTTTGATAAGGTTTTATGAAAATTTATAATAAAAAGTTATTTGAGAGAAATTTATAAAAATCACTCAGTAGTCCCTGATTCCTTTCTTCTTAATCTTGCCATGAGAACCAATACCAGTATTATCGTTGCGATCAGGAGAAGTGAGATATATGAAGGTACCTTTATGCCAAAGGCCGATAGAATGAATGCTGCTCCTAGATATACTAGGTAAATTGCAAGACCCTTTCCCAAGTTTTCCACAAGCCTTAAACCGTACTCCAGCAGAAAGTACAGGGATCTCAGCCCAAGTACAGCCATTATGTTGGATGTATAAGCCGTGAAGAACTCCCTTGTTATTGCTAGTGCGGCTGGGACAGAGTCAAAGGCAAACATTATGTCCGTGGTCCCTATTGCCAGTATAGCCAATATAAGAGGAGTGAAAAAGGTGTTTCCATTCTGTTTTATTATAAAAGATTTTCCATCCTTGTCATAAGTTGGAACTATCGGCAGGAATTTTCTTGCAAAAATTACCGCTTTGTTCTTCCCCGGATCAACAGCTTCTCCGCCTCCTTTTGCCATTTTGTAGCCTGTGTATATTAGAATAGCCCCAAACACGTAAATCATCCAGTGAAATCTCTCCAATAAAGCAATTCCTATAAATATGAAAGATGCTCTGAGAACGATTGAGAGCAGTATTCCTATAAGCAGGCCAATATGCCTTCCCGTAGGTGGAACTGCAAAGTAAGTAAATATTACTAGAAAAACAAATAAGTTATCGGTAGAAAGGGAATACTCTGTAATATATGCAGTTATGTACTTAATAAATTCTTCTGTACCATACATTGAAAATATTATTACTGAAAATGAAAGACCCAATGATATCCATACAATAACCCACAATAAGGAATCTCTGAATCTTATTTCACCTTTCTTCCTCTCCCAGTAGATCAGATCAATAGCCAAAAATACAGCTATCACTAGGTGAAACACCACCCAAAACAGCGTGGAGACTTCCATGGCAGGTCGCCTAATTTTCATAAGGAAAAATTTAAACTTTTTTTCGTTTATATAAATTACATTATTTATACTATCTGCGCGCAACGCGTGCGCTGTTTTAGCTACTGACGGAAGGTTTTCAGGCGCAACTAGAGGTATTTGTGTAGGATATGTCTCGTCAGAGGCTGCGGAGGGTGGGCCAATGGTGCTTGTGGAAGAAGATGATGTTATTGAAATAGATCTAAATAGAAAGAGAATAGACCTCCTAGTTAAGAAATGAGTCAGAAAAGAGAAAAAGCTAGGCGAAGACCTCCTGAAAAAGAATTGGATAAGCTCTCATACTTATATAGATACTCTAAAATGACTACTTCAGCATATACAGGTGCAGTATTTGAGGCGCGCTCACATAACAAAGTTTATTAATTTTAGTTGTCTAATTTAGAGTAGAGGTGTGGCTCTTTGGGGTGCTATGGATATGCCGGTAAGATCCTTTTTGTCGACTTATCGACTAAGAAAGCAGTTGCGCAGGATCTCCCACTAGATCTAGCTAAGACTTTTATAGGAGCTAGGGGTTTCGGCGCTAAACTCCTCTGGGACTTACTACCTAAAGGTGTGGACCCTCTTAGTCCAGATAATGTGTTAGTTCTCACTGTAGGACCGCTAGCTGGTACAGCTGCACAGTCTACTAGTAGATGGTTCGTTATGTTCAAGTCACCACTGACAGGAACATACTTTAGAAGCGTTAGCGGAGGATTCTTTGGAGCAATGTTGAAGTTTGCAGGTTACGATGCTATAGTAGTCAGGGGTCGTGCTGAGAAGCCTGTTTATCTTTGGATTCATGAGGATCACATAGAGTTCAGAGACGCCTCGCACATATGGGGATTAACTGTTGATGGTTCGAGGGAGTTCCTGCTCGAGGAAACTAATAGAAATGCTAGATTTGCAGCAATTGGACCAGCTGGTGAGAGACTTGTTAAATTTGCAGCGATTGTAAGCGATGATTATAGAACAGCTGGCAGAGGTGGTGGAGGCGCTGTAATGGGCTCTAAAAACTTAAAAGCCATAGTAGCCTATGGTGAGAGGAGACCGAAAATATATAACGGAGAGCTTTTCAGGAAGGCTGTTGAAGAGCAAGTTGAAAGTTACAAGAAGAATCCTACATTTGAAGGCTTTCACGAACTTGGAACAAACAATGGAGTGTACTTACTTTATGTTCTAGGCCATTTCCCTACATATAATTTCAAACAAATAGAACTTGAAAATGTAGATAGATTTAAACCAGAAGTTTTAGAGAATTATATAGCTAAGCACTATAGTTGTTATGGCTGTACAATAAGATGCGGTAAGAAGTTCAAATTAACTAAAGGTCCTTACGCTGGACTATTCTGGGACTTCCCTGAATATGAGACGCACTGGAGTTTTGGAGGCAATCTAGGTATAACCAACATTGAGGCTATAACATATGCCAATCAGCTCGCAGATAGATATGGGCTGGACACTATTTCCGCGGGTGCAGCTATAGCGTTTGCTATTGAGCTCTATGAGAAGGGCATAATATCTAAGAGGGAGATCGATGGGCTTGAACTTAGATGGGGCGATCCAGATGTTCTCGTGGAACTTGTCAGGAAAATAGCACTGAGAGAGGGCATAGGTAATATATTAGCTGAGGGTGTTAAGAGAGCTGCTGAAATAGTTGGGCGTGGTGCTGAGAAGTATGCTATGCATATTAAGGGTTTAGAACTTCCAGCATATGATCCGAGAGCTGCTAAGGCTCATGGTTTGAGTCTTGCCACATCAAATATAGGTGCTAGTCATATGATCGGCTGGAATAAGTTTGAAATAACGGGTATTCCAAGAAAAGTCGATCCGTTTAGTACTGAGGGTAAAGGTGAACTAGCTAAGTATGTTCAGGATGAAACAGCTATGTTTGAAGCCGCAGGTTTCTGTCTATTCCCAGTAAATTCAGGAATGATCACAGCAGACTTACTATCCAAGCTACTCTACGCTGCTACTGGTATTGAAGAGTTTAAGGATACTAAGTATCTGTGGCTTGTAGGCGAGAGAGTGTACAACCTAGAAAAGGCTATTAATGTGAGAGAGGGTGTTGGTACAAGGGAACATGACAAGATTCCAGAGAGAATATTGAAGGAGCCTGTTCCGAGGCCTCCGGCCAAGAGACAAATATTCGAGCTAAACAAGCTACTGGATGATTACTACAAGGTTAGAGGCTGGGATACTAAGACAGGACTACCAACGAGAGGAAAACTCGAAGAATTAGGGTTAAGAGATGTAGCTAGTACTCTTGAGAAGTTAGGTATGTTACCAGTGTAATATGAGGACAAAGGTTCTAGTAGAGTAGAATCTATAAAAAAGAATTAGTTGGGAGAAGCTACATAATACTAGAATTAAGTAAGGAGGGTAGCCTTGTTGAGGCCTTAAAGGTACTTGTTAAATCTCTAGAAAAAATAAAGAAAGAGGGTAAACAGCTCACAGAGATGTTGAATAGTGATAGGGCGCTTACAGCAGTAATGGTTCTAAAGTATTTAACTTAAATATGAAATAAAAATCTATATCATACCAATAACTGCTAGTGGCTAACGGTTTTATTTTTTCTAGGACATGCATAGATATGATTTGGAATATATAAAGCTCTTAAACAGAGTTATGAAAATTCTAAGAATCAGAATGCTCATAGCTATAGATACTGTCAATACGAGCGCAAAAATAGAAAGGAAAAGTGATGAAAGATTAGAGAAGAAAGATATCTTGTGGAAACTATTTCTCATTTATATAATTATATATTCATATTAAGATTATTTACATTATTTTCTGCCGAGCTCGCTTAACATCGACATGGAGAAAGCTCTAAGAGCTACATAATCCGTCACAAGCGTCACAAATCTGAAGCCCATTAAGATGAACCTTTTAGCCATTTCAAGGTCAAATGTATGAATTCCTGGAACAATGTCATACTTTTTAGATACATCCAATATTTTCTGTATAGCTTCAGAAAATTTAGGATGATTGTATTGAAGTGGAATACCTAAATTCACTGAGAGATCCATTGGGCCAACATAAAATACATCAATACCCTTAACACCTGCGATCTCCTCTATGTTCCTGAGAGCAGTCTCTGTCTCAATCTGCACAGCGATAGTAAGCTCCTCTGTTTCAAATTCCTTATAATACTTGAGAAAATCAACAGAACCATACATTAAAGCTCTTCTAGGTCCCACACCCCTGAGTCCCCTTGGCGGATAAAGCGAGTATTTTACAGCCGCTTCTGCCTCCTCCCTCGTGTTTACCCAAGGGATCATCAAACCCTTAGCTCCAATATCTAAAACTCTCTTAATTGCAACGATATCATTCCAAGGGACTCTTATTATAGGCGTTATATCCGTGCCACGCACTCCCATGATCAAGGTTTCTAATATTGAAACATCAAGAGGAGCATGCTCCATATCGAAAACGAACCAATCAAAGGGCAGAGTCGATAGACACTCTACAACATCTGGATGGGCTATTGTTATCCACCCACCTAAAGTAAGTGCTCCTTCTCTCAGCAACTTCTTAAGGTTTCGCACAACCCTCCCCGACTTATGGTTCTGGATTTCTTAATAAAGATTTTGTTGATAAAATGTAATAACATCTCAGGGTCTCGGAACTGCGATAGAGTTTGCCCTTGAAATAGTCAGATTCTTCGATCCCGGTGCTTATGAACAATTGAAAAAGGGATTTTATTGATATAGGTTAAAGGAATCTCATGGCTTTAGAGTAAAAATGAGGAAAAACTGCTAGAGAAGTCCTTAGATGCCATGAGTTAGATAATCCGTCCTTCCTCCATCGACAACAATTACTTGGCCAGTCATATATTTAGCCCTCTCACTTGCCAAGAAGAGGACTGCTGGGGCTATGTGATCGGGTAATCCTGTCATTCTAAGCATAGTTCTTGATCTTATAAAATCTTTTATCTTTTCTATTTCGTCTAAACTTCTACCAGCTGCTGCTAAATCGGTCTCAACCCATCCAGGAGCCACAGCATTAACCCTGATGCCGTATTTGCCGAGTTCAAATGCCATTCTCCTAGTCAGTATTATGACACCTGCTTTTGTAATGGCATAATACGTAGTACCTTCAAGAGCTGTTCCTATCCCGGCATTGGAGGCTATATTGACTATTGTGCCACGTGTAGCCTTGAGCTGAGGTAGGAACTCCAGCACAGTATTTATAATTCCTTTTACATTAACTGCAAACATTTTATCAAGCAGGCTCTCCTCATAATTCTCTAGGGCCATTCGATACATTATACCGGCATTATTCACGAGAATATTGGTCTCCCCCAGCTCCCTCTGTACAATGTCAGCAGCCCTTTTAACGTCCTCTCTATTGGAAACATCACATTTTACTGGTAGAATGCCCATAGATTTCAGCTCTTCGGCCTTTTTATCACTACTTACGAAGAAAGCGGCAACTTTTGCACCTTCCTTTGTAAAGGACTCCGCTATGGCCCTTCCTATGCCTCTTGTTCCTCCTGTCACCACAACAACACTACCCTCAAACTCCCTCTCCATAGATAATCCACCCCAAGTTCTTGTAGTAACTCCAAAATTAAATTTTCCCTTTTTTTATCTATGAAATCTCTGTTCCTATTATACATTAATGGTATTACAAATAAATAAGTAAAAATTTTTAAGCGAATTCTTACGGAGAGTGCCGGTGGGATAATGCCATATCGCGTCATCCTCACAGTGGTAGAAAGTAGGGGGGATTGCCCCTACTATAAGGTAGGGGATAAAATAGTATTTGAGGAGGCTGAAATCGTTAAAGAGAAAAGCGGTAAACTATGCCTTTATGCCATTGTAGGAATGGCGCCTTATTTAACAGCATTATGCAGGGATACCCCGCAGGAGGATTGGATAAACAGGAAGGAAGTCATACAATGCCCAGATGTGAACAGACCCGTCATATTCAAAGTAGAAAGAGAGCGCATATAAAAACTAGCTCTCAGCTGAAAGGATATTCTAAAATAATTCTGTCCTAAGAGCTATCTTTTTTTGAAGTAGTGATAGATGTTTGTGTACTATAAATACTATCTAGTTATCCTTTAAATATTTTTTCTCTTTAACCAATATGCAAAACACTATTCCTATTAATATAAGAATTTCTAGTATATTAAAAGATTTTAAATATCCTTCATAAGTTGGTTTAGGACCTATGATAGAAGTTGCAAGGGGCGGCAGAATGGAGTTACCAACGCCTATTGCTATGAAGTATATTGCATAATTCTGAGGATAATATTTGGATCCAAAGTAATACCTTGTTAGCGTGGGCATAACAGACAGATAGCCCCCGTATGTTAATCCATATAGTATCAGCGCAGCATATAGGATCCACAACACAGTTCCGCTAGGAAACAGTAGCGCCAAGCATAGGAACTGCATAATTTGCATAATCAAAATCGTGTACCTTGGTCCTATGCGATCACACAAAAACCCCATAATGAACCTTCCGGCACAGTTTCCGATAGAGAAGACCGATGGAGCAAAAGCTGCTATTATCATGGATTCCTCAGTTAATTTAACGAGATTGATTGCCATCTGTGTGGCATTCAGGTTTATTGACATGCCCGCTCCAGCCCCTATCGCATAAATTGCCCATGAAAGGTAGAATTCACGCGACCTTATCATCTCCTTCCAAGAATACTCTATCTGTGGCTTATGCATACTTCTGGCTTCCTGCGGCTTGGCTGTTTGCAAGGGGAATCGGAGAAAGTTTCCAAGGAATGGTAATACCAAAAGTAATATTCCAAGTAATAGAAATGCATTTGCAAGACCATATGCTGAGTACAACGTATAGATAAACGGTCCCATTACAAAGGCAGAAATTCCCAATCCCGTGAGTACAGTGCCTGTGGCAAAGCCAATTTTTTCCGTGAACCATTGTTCAGCCAGTCTTAGTGCTGTAATATACATAAGACTCATGCCAGCAGGATTTCCTATTCCACACGTGAGAATTAATATCCAGAGAGCCTTATCCGGCATAAGGGCTATCGTTGAAGACAGTATACAACTCAAAGCTGCTAAAAGACCACCTAAACTAGCAGTCTTCTTAGGGCCAAGCCTGTTTAGAATAACAGCGCTTGGTAACATTAAAACGGATGTAAGTATTGCTGAAATACTCGATGGCAAAACAGACTCTACTGGTGGCATATTGTATGGAGGTCTCTCTAAGGGGACTCTGATCACACTCCATGCATAGACATAGCCATTTAAAAAGAGCATAATCCATGCCAATGCTAGATAAAGCCACCTTTTCTTTATTTCGGGCATAGATTTAGAAAAGTTGCCATAAAATATAAAGCTTAACGAATTCTTCTTAAAAGTTATCAGTACTACTAACTTCTAGAGAATACAGACACATTAAAGAGAGTCCTAAGCTAACCTAAAATAAAAAATCAATGTAGAACTAATGTAATATTAAGAATATAAAAATTAGGAGGATGAGCTGCTGATGCTGCTTCTCCTCTTCCGATAACTTGCATAATCCCACATAGCCTTCAGGACTCTAGCACCTTCCTGCACAGTAAGGTATATCGGTATTCCCTCTTCTCTGAGGATCTTTAGCGGTTTTATTTCATGCGCTCCGATGGGATTGGCTAGCACAATAGGTTTTTCGTACTTCCTAACTATGTCTAGAAGCTCTCTAGCGCACTGCTCCTCCCTCGGTATTAGTGATTCCATTCCTGCAGTCATGGTTCCAAATGTCGCAAAGCCTATCAGTAAGATCATATCAAAGTTATCATCCTTCATTAGCAAGTCTACTGCCTTTACATATACCTCCGGATATGGTGTTGCAACGCAGTCAATTGGATTTCTCCTGTTCCAGAATGGGGGAAGCATTTTGTTTAATTCCTCTATTATGTAGTCCGGTAGCTTAGGTAACTTTAATCCTAGGCTTTCGATGGAATCCGATGCCTCCACACACCATCCTCCTCCTCCCGAGACCACTCCGACTCTGTCCCCCTTTGGAAGAGGTAAATGAGCAAATGCCTGGGCTATTTCAAACATCTCATCAAATTGATAGACCCTAATGACTCCATATTTCTTGAAGACAGCATTATAAGCCTGATCACTGCCTGCAAGGGAGCCGGTATGCGACTGGGCAGCTGCACCTCCACTCGATGTAAAACCTAGCTTCATAACTATGAGAGGCTTCTTTTTCGTGTAGTAATCCAGCGCTTTTTTAAATTTCTCCCCATCCCTCACGCCTTCTATGTACGCAATGGTAACTTTGGTCGTCTCATCATCAGCTAGATACATTAGGTAATCGGAGACCTCCAATGAAGCCGAATTTCCAGCCGATATCATCGAACTAAAGCCTATACCTCTATCAGTAGCCCATCTTAGTGCAGTTCCTCCGAAAGCACCGCTCTGTGATATGAAAGCTATATGACCTGGTTTCGGGCGTACTGTACCAAAAGTAGCAGTTAAGTACTTCTTAGCCACGAAAATTCCCATACAGTTTGGTCCCACAAATTTAATTCCTCCTCTTTCAGCTATCTCGACAATCTTCTTCTCAAGTTCCTCTCCCTCAGGCCCCACCTCTCTGAATCCAGCCGTTATTATGACAGCTGCTTTAACTCCCTTTTCAACACAGGCCTCCATAACCTGAGGAACCAAGTTAGCTGGAACTGCTATAAAGGCCAGATCTACACTATCAGGGACGGCTCTTATATCAGGATAGCACTTTAGTCCCAATATCTCGTCGGCTTTAGGGTTGACAGGATAGATTCTCCCTTTAAAACCTCCCTCTAGTATGTTCCTCAGTATGACATGGCCCCACGCTAAGGGATCCCTCGAAGCTCCTATCACTGCCACACTTTCGGGCTCAAATATATATTTTATAGAAGGATGGATCTCCATCGGATCACCCTAGCATAACAACCTTAACTATTTATATGCTTTTTGGTACACCCTCATCTAGGTGACGCTCTTCCCCGTTGAAGACAGATACATGTAGTGTTTAAAGGATCTTATAAGCTCTTCGGGCTTGATTCCTGCAATGCACTGTGTGCTGCATGAACCACATCCAAGACATGTGTAAATGCTCTCTTTAAGAGATTCTCCCATTAGGCCATCTCTCAGGTGGAAAAGCATTGCATTTACTCTTCCTCTGGGTCCGTAATCCCTCCTTTTCATGGCTGATAGAACGGGACAGACCCATTCACAGAAACCACAGTAAGAACACTTAATTAACTCCCTCATTATTTTTATCCTGAGATCCCCTATCGACTCGACCATAACAGTCACCTCAGATAACTTTCCCTGGGTTAAGTATCCCCTTGGGATCGAAAACTTTTTTTATCGCTCTCATTATCTCTAGTGCTTTCTCACTTTCACGCTCCTCAAAGTAATGCTTGAGCTTCTCCTTCTTAAGCGTTCCTATGCCGTGCTCAGAGCTGATAGTACCCCCTAAGCTAATTGCTATATCCATGATTTCTGCTGATATTCTCTCGCCGATCTCCTTTTTTTCCTCCTCATAAACTATCGCTGCAGGATGCAGATTTCCATCGCCCACATGGCCACCGAGAGTTATCGGTATCCCATACTTGGCCTCAAGCTCCCTAAACCTCTTAACAGCCTCAACGAGCTTGCTTGGAGGAACCGATATATCCTCTCCATAGAGATAGAAGCTTGAAGTAGGATCCTTCAGCTTGCTGGTAGCGTAAAGAACCATTCCTGGATAAAGGTTTCTCCTTATGTCTAACAGCCCCATCTCTTCTGCTTCTGCCTGAGATCTCGCTTTGAAAATCTGAGAAGCATTATTTTTCCTCAGTATCCCCTCTAAAGTATTAAGGATTCTTTCTATAGATTCAGATGTGGTATCCACAGACACCATCAGATAGTGACCCTCCCCTCTTATCCTTGACCCTATATTCTCCAGTATCATCCTAACAGTAGCACTATCAATAAGCTCCATCATGAATGGGCTTATTCTGTTTTTCTTTATCTCTATCACAGCATTCATCAGATCCTCCAGTGATGCAAAGAAAGCTACTACCGTCACCAGGGCCTCCGGGATTGGAACAATTTTGAGAGTTGCCTCTGTTATTATTGCAAGGGTTCCCTCCGATCCCACTATAAGACGAACTAGATCATAGCCCGTCCTGTCCTTTGTGGTTTTACCACCGATGTGCAGCACCGTTCCATTCTCATCCGGGAGGACAACTGTCATTCCAAGAACCCAGTCCTTCATTGTTCCATATTTTGCACCCATTAAGCCACCAGCTCCTGTTGATAGGGCTCCTCCTACTGTCGCTGCCTTTACAGATGCTGGATCAACAGGGAACATATAACCGTACTTTGCTAAAAACAAATTCATCTCCCATATTGTGATGCCCGGTTCGACGGTTATATATGAACTGACAACATCAACCTCCTTTATTCTCTTCATTCTCTCAAAGCTCAGTATTATTCCATCCTTGCTTGGCGTGGATGAGCCAACTAGCTCGCTGGCACTACCCTGCGGATATACCTTTAGATTGTTCTTGTATGCATACCTGACTATCTTGGAGACATCCTCTGTTGACCTAGGAAAGACAACCACTAGGGCGGACCCCTCAAATTTCCATGCATCCTTGCTGTATAACTTTATAACTAGCTCATCATCGCTGACATTTTCAGGGCCCAATAACGCCTCCAGATCCCTTATGACATCCATATAATCACCTCTCAATTTAATACTTAATAATTATTCAATAAAAAAGAAAAAAAAGAATTGTTACACTATCTTCAGAGTTCTTAAGACAGCAAAGCCAAACCAGAACTCGCAGAATATCAGCATCAGTATTAAGACCACTTCCAGCCATTTGCTGAACCTGTACTCTTTCGGCAACTTTCTATTTGCCCAGATTAGAAGAGGTATCCAGAAGAATGCGACCATGTTGCCGGAGTTTGCCGATATAACGATGAGCCAGAATGGAGCAGCTAGCTGCATCGCTATGGCAGCCCAGAAGAGGTAAATTGCAAGTATGAGATAATACAGTCTCCTTATGTCCTCCTTGCAGAACTTCCTTACCCTTTCATATCTCCATAGGAAGTCCGTGTTGTTCCTGACAAAGCTATCTATTACATCTATTTGCGTTTTATAAAGTGTTAAAACACCGCAGAGAAGACCGAAGTGCCAGCCAACATCGCCAATAAGCTTTTTGAGGGTTGCTCCATACCAAGCAGCTGCTCCCGCATACTCCACCAGAGCTTTGTTTGAGTAAGCAAACATAGAGGGAACCATCATGCCTATCATCGCGCCAACGAAGAATATATAGGTCTGTTCCTCCAGCATGTACCTGTACCAGCGCTTCATAACGCTTACGTTTTCAGGAGTTGGCTCTGGTATCGCACCATAAGAAAGGGTCTTTATCTTCTTTCCTCCTATGAGAGCAGGTATATAGCCCACAAGAGAGCCCGTTCCATAACCTTTATCCCTGTAGTAATTCGACATTGAGTAATTTCCGGCCGCTGAGGCACCTGTGTACCCTATCAGTGCTGACAGAACTGCTATATCTACGCCTGCAGGCATGTAGCCGAAGCTGACATATCCAGCTAGAAACTGTCCCCAAACATGCGGAGGAACAAATATTATGTCGAATATTATGAAGCCACCGAGGATCACGAAGAGATCGAACCAGTTCCAGTACTCCAACGTTCTTGATATTTTTCCACCCACCGAGACTATCACGAGAGCTAATATGATCAAGACATAGCCCCACATTCTCACTAGATCCAGATCTGCTGCGGTTGGCATTCTGCCTAACTGCCATGCTGCAATAGCTTGAGCTGATGTAGCAGCCCATCCCGGCCATATGGTACCAGCATAGAACAGGGCGAGCCCGAGAATAGCCCCCCATACTCCAAGCCTTTGGGCAATCTGTATAGCTGGCTCTCCTGTTGTTATCGTCGTCTTGAACCAGCAGTAGTTGTAGGCTAGCTGGAACAGAGCGCTAATTGTGCAAACCCACAGTAGCATTGGTCCGAATTTTGTTATTAAGTTAGGCCCGAGCAGGAACTCGCCACTCCCTATCGATGCTCCGAGCACTATCACAGCAGGGCCGTAAACTGTGGTCCACTTTTTCCATGTGCTTATTTCCCTGAGTTTAAAGACGTCCTCAGGCAGAGGCACCTTATCCACTACTTTCAGGGCAGGACCTTTCCCAAAAGGGAAAACTTTTTCTCCGGAGGCCATAATTAACCCCCTTTTGTTTTGCCGATGGAAAACTTATAAAGTTATCGTTGAGACGGAATCAATGACCTATGCCCTTCTTAAGATTTCTTATAATATTCGGCATATCTATTTTCATAGTGCATACTTCCTTGCATGCTCCGCACCCAAGACATAGTGTTGCTAAAGATGAAGCGACATTTATACCCTCTGTTATCGCGGTCCACCCCACGCCCATCGGCCCTCCATAAGCCGGGCCTCCCCACAAGTTGCCACTTAGATTCCAAGGAGGACACTCTACAAGACAGTATCCACACCTAACGCACAGCAACTGCTCCCACAGGTATTCATGTTTGGCTGCCTGCATTCTTCCGTTGTCTATCAGCACCACATGAACATCCTTGGGACCATGGACTCCCGTTACGAATCGAGCTTCTATATCGCCTGTCCTGCTCGGACCAGAGATCATCGATATATAGGCTGGTGGAAAGCTTCCCAAATAGACCGACTGAACTATACACTGAAGGAATGCATCCTGCGTGGTCGGCATTATCTTCTCTATTCCTGTTACTGTTATTGAAACGGGTGGTAGATTTGTCACATGTCTAGCATTTCCCTCGTTTGTCACTATGAACACAGCTCCTGAGTCCGCAGCGATGGCATTAGCTCCACTTATCCCCACATCTGCCTTTATGAATTTCTCCCTCAGAAATCTTCTTACCCTGTATGTCAGCTCTTCAGCACTCATGTCTTCGGTTATCTCAGGATCTATGCTCTTCAGCACTCTCGCGCAGCGAGCTCTTGTCATATGCAAAGCTGGTCCGACTGGATGCATGGGCTTCTCCTTTGCAAGCTGTATTAGAAGCTCCCCTAGATCTGTTTCCCATACCTCATGTCCTCTCTCCTCCAGATACTGTCTCAGCCTTATCTCCTCTGTGACCATCGATTTCGACTTGACTATGATTTTCCTTCCGTCTCCAACTATTTCCCCCACTATTTTCCTTGCTTCATCCCCATCTTTGGCTAAATAGGCATGAGCTCCTGTCTTCTCTATGCTCTTTAATGTCTGATTCACATATTTCTCAAGATCTTTCAGGACTTTCTCCTTGGTTTTCCTGATATAATCCGCTAGCTCTTCTGTTAGATATGGAAATCTACTGAAAGTTTCTAGTCTAATCGTTCTCATATTTTTTACAGCAGTTCTAAGACCACGCTGCAATTCCTCATTCTCCAATGCCCTCAGGACGTCCTCAAGCCAGCTCAAATACTAACACCTCCATAGGACTGAGAGAGATAATAGGCTATATCCCTCAGCTGCACCTTTCCAGAATCGGCTCTGGAGAGGTTCTCAAAGCAGAATGGACACATGACGACTGCATTTTTACAAACGCTTCCAAGTTGATCAACTCTAAGGGAAGCTATTTCCTTGGATATTCTCGGGAATATAGACTCTATTGGTCCACCACAGCAGAAAGTGAGGCTTTTTGTTCTATCTGGCTCTTTTATCTCAACTCCGGCATTAACCAACAGGTTGCGGGGTTGATCTATTATCTTCAGGTACCTCGCGTAATAGCATGGATCATGTATGGTCACTGTTTCAGAGATCTTCTTCTTTGGCTCCGGGCTCTTCTCCGCTAGGATCTCTAGATAATTCCTGACCTCGACATCAAACCCATCTACAAACTTCGGATACACCTCCCTCAGTATGTAGGTGGTGTGGGGATCTACTGCTATTATCCTCTTCACGCCCCTCTCTTTAAATAATTTAGAAACTCTCTCTGCATGTCTCCTGAAGTCCTCATCCCTGCCAAGATCGTAAAGCAGGACTCCGGAGTACAGCTCGTCATCATACATATAACCAAAACTTATCCCAATATTGTTTAGGATTCTGGCTATGCCCTTTAATAGGTCATGCTGGGCTGATATATCCTCCTTTGAGACCCTAACTGTCAGCTTTGACACGTCATAGACGGAGGCTAGGCGGCTTCCAAGTCCCACTAAAATCCTTCCTATAGTGCTTTTCTCAAGGTCCTCAAGCATATCAACAGATGCCCTAGCATAGGGAACCATTTGATAAAGCTGGCTGGTGTAGAGAACAGTATCCCCATACTTCGGTAGATTCAGCTCGCGTGCCCATCCGTTGAGTGCGTCGTCCGACATCGAAATAGGGGTACCTCTTCTCACAACATTGGCCACGACCATATTTATTACATCCTCAACAGGTAAAGGCATGTTCCCCCTTTCTCCTCTGGGGGGTTCTTTTTAATCTTTTTTTTAAAAAAAGAAAAATCTTTTTTTAAAAAAGAAAAAAGATACCTAAGACATAATATAGAATTTATATCTATATATAGAATTTATATCTATTTCTTCCTTCTAGATACCTTTATCTTCCTTTCTAAAATTTTATGTAAAGTTTTTGGATCATGTGAGTAAAGGTAGAGAATAGTCACCCATTTGCTTTTTATTTCCACAAGATTTCTATCTTCCTTAAGAATCGCTTTTAAATCTCCATCTAACTCTAGCCTTTCCTTCCTTCCAAGACCTCCTGGACCCCAAATGATGAAATTTCCAGCCACTATATATGCTCTCGGTGTCACTACATGCATTAAGGGCACAATTCCGGAGCATACGACAATTAAACAAAAAAAGAGAGCGATCATCCCAAAAACATATCCCATTGCTAAAGAGATTGCAAGATAAATAGCAGCTAAAGATAAGGATCTACTCCACCTTCTCCATCTATCCTTCTTAGCAAGATCTTCGACTACATCGTAGTAATCATAAGATGCTGCGGGCTTCTCTACGGCTCCCTTAGTGGAGAACTCCACCATCATGCTCCTTCCATACTTTCTATACTTAAAGATTTACCTTATAATTATATAATTATAATTCAACAGATATAATATATGAAATAATGTTTAAAAAATAAAAAAAGGAGATTGTTTAAAACAGCTTCTTGCCATCCATCTCGAGAAGTTTCTGATACCTCTCTCTGACAATTTTCTGAATGCTGGATATCTCTTCTGCTGTCAAATGGGCAAATCTCCCTTGAAGCTTTAGATACTCCTCCACAGGCCTGAGTTCCTTTGGCTTATATGTCAGCCTAAACACCCCGTGATCCACCTCGACTAAGGGCCATACTCCAGTCTGAACTGCAAGTCTCGCAAGCTGTATAGTCGTGTTAGAGTCGGATCTCCATCCGGTGGGGCATGGAGCGAATATATGGAGGTATGCTAAGCCTTCCCTGTTGTCGATTACTTTAGCACCTTTCTCTATCTTCCCCCTCATATCACGCATGAACGCAGGTGAGGCAAAGGCTATGTATGGTATCCTGTGGGCGATCATTATTTCTAACATATCCTTTCTTTCCTCTCTCTTACCCCTCCAGCGGGGACCTACTGGTGTGGTCGTTGTCCATGCACTCAGCGGCGTGCTCCCGCTTCTCTGTATACCTGTGTTCATATATGCTTCATTGTCGTAACAGATGAAGAATATGGACTCTCCTGCTTCAGCAGCGCTTGATAATGACTGCAGCCCTATATCAACAGTACCTCCATCACCAGCAAATACGACTACACGCGTCTTCCTCCCCTTTATCTTATATGCTCTATAAAGTCCCCTTCCATAGGCAGCTCCAGCCGCAAAATTAGCCAGCAATATTGGGGCAGCCGTCTGAGGGTTGGCAACACCCAAGCAGTGAGGCGGATACCAGAAGACAGTATCCTTGCCTAAGATTTCCGCTGCATGTCTGAATGCGAGAATTGCTCCACAGCCAGGGCAGGAATTGTAGCCTGGGGCTATAAGCTTGTTCTCAAATGTCTTTAACATTCTTTCAGGCTTCATTGGATGCTCAATGAACTCGAGCTCCTTGACGCCCTCCTTGTCAGCTATTTCAAGAAGTCTGTTAAGAGCTCTCCGGAAGTCATCTACATTGACATCATCCCCTCCCATGCCACATACGAAATCAATCAGGTTAGGTCTGCTCTTAAGCGAATAAAGTGCGCTAGCAACATCTTGGCCCAGTGGTCCCATGCCAGCACCATGCGATATCGCCCTATCTACCACTCCCAGCGCTTTTATCCCCTCTCTCTCAACGATCTCCCTTATCTTTTCAGATGGGAAAGGCCTGTAAAACCTCACCTTTATCAATCCTACTCTCTTTCCCTCGCTTCGCATGGCATCAACTGCTCTTCTGGCAGCTGTAGTTAAACAACCCATGGAAACTAGTGCAACATCGGCACCATCAGTTTTGTATTCCTCCACTAGGCCGTACACATCTCTTCCAAACTTTTCGGCATACTCCTTGGTGACCTCTTCTACTATTCCTTTAGCCCTATCGAGCGTCCGCTCGAATATGTGTCTGTATATAGTATGCTGCCATGGTTCAATCAGATAGAATGGCTCAGTCGGTTGAAGTTCCGGATCCACGACATGGGGCAAGATCTTTCTGGGTGGCAGAAAATCATCCACCTCAGCCTGATCCGGAATGTCGGCAGCTTCTGTTCCGTGGGAGAGATAAAAACCTTCGAAACTCACCATTCCAGGAAGCTGAACTTTTTCATGTTCTGTTATTTTATACATCTGTATTATAGAATCCAGTATCTCTTGTACGCTTTCGCAGAAGGTTATTAAAAATCCTAAGTCCCTTCCAGGCATTATATCTGAGTAATCTGGCTGGAGGCTCCAGTACCATCCTGTTGTCCTGTTTGCTATGGCCATGACTAACGGTACTCTGTAACCAGGTGCCTGAGCTATGCATTCAAATCCGTAAGCAAATCCCTGCGAACATGTTGCCGTGAATGCACGAGCCCCTCCGATAGATGCAGCTACTGCAGCAGCTATAGCTGAATGCTCTCCCTCAGCATGTATGTACTCTGCATCTAGCTCTCCCTTGGCAATGAACTCCGCCAGATATTCGACTATCGGTGTCTGCGGTGTAATGGGATATGCAGAGATGACCTGAACTCGGGAAAGCTTGGCGCCGATAGCTGCCGCCCTATTTCCTGATATCAACTCAACTTTCCCCATGATCACCACCTCTCCAATACCATTGTTATTGCTTTAGTTGGGCATTCAGCAGCACAAACACCGCACCCCTTGCAGTAGTCATAATCGATCACTGGTCCCTCATCGGTCTTTGAGATGACCCCATCTGGGCAGTAATCAACACAAAGCCAGCATCGGTTGCATACATCTAGATTTATCTCAGGCCTTTCCACCCTCCAAGATGCAGTCGGCTCAGTAGTCAGAACATCTTTCTTTCTTATGGGAATTTCGGGAAACTCCTCAATAACACTTTTGCTCATGCAGACACCTCCTTAACATTTACCTTATCATAACCCTCCCTAATGCACTGCTCATATGCCTCTGCTTCCCTTGGAAATCTATCTTTCACAACTTGAATTGCTGTATCAAGCGATATTAATCCCGTAAACCTGACAAAGGAGCCTAGCATGACAATGTTTGGTATCGATCTGCCCGTGATATCCATTGCTATTTTTGTAGCATCCACTGTTCCCACTTTACCTGGCTTTACTTTAGGACCAAGCTCCTCCAGAATTGAGGCAGGATCTTTGGATGAGTTCTGAAGATACAATCCTTTCTCGCGAAAACCTTGTGTTAAATTCATCAACCTGTGCAGCGCAGGATCTAGCACGATTAAATGCTTTGGATTGTATACCATGCTCCTTGATACAAATTCCTTGGGGCCTATGATTAGGAACGAGACAACAGGAGCTCCTCTGCGTGCTGCTCCAAACCATGGAAAAGTCCTGGCAAATTTTCCCTCCCTCACTGCGGCATCTGCAATTAGCTCAGATAGCACGACAACACCCTGACCACCACGCCCATGCAGCCGCATTTCCTCCAACAATTTACACAACACCTCCTACGTCATGGCTGCATAATGCAGCCATGACGCATTTGGTAAAGAAAAGGATAAAAATAAAAACTTTACCTTTTATTTTAAAAAATAAAAAAAGACTTTAACAAATGCTTTTATAAAATTTAAAAATTCATCTTAATACAATTCTTGCATCGACCACTTTTATTCCATTTTTATATGCCATTATAGGATTTAGATCCATTTCAGATATCTCGCTTATCTCAAGGCCTATTCTCCCCGCAGCCACCAGAGCGTTCTTCAGGGATGGTATATCAACGGGTTCAGATCCCCTGTAACCAGTTAAGAGAGGGTAGCTTTTTATCTCCCTCAGCATATCTTCTGCATCCATATCATCGATAGGAGCTACCCTAAAAGACACATCTCTGAACAATTCGACAAAAATTCCTCCGAGCCCGAACATGACCAGAGGTCCGAACTGGGGATCTCTTGTGAGGCCTATTATTACCTCTACACCAGGAGGAGCATACTCTTGGACAGATACGCCCTCAATTCTCGCATCAGGCACAGCTTTTTTGACGTTCTGAATTATCTTCCTGAAGCCTTCCCTCACCTCTTTTTTGCTCTTCAGATTGAGAAGCACACCTCCAACATCGCTCTTGTGAACAATATCTGGTGAAACGATTTTTAGAACGACAGGAAATCCGATCTTTTCTGCAAGCTCTTCTGCTTCGTCTTCGTTCTTGGCTATCTCAATTCTTGTGACTGGTATGCCATATCTCCTGACAAGGGATTTTGCTTCGTGCTCAAAAAGGATCTTTCTACCCTCACTCAATGCTTTCTTTACTTCTTCCGGAGGGGTTCCAGCCATATTATCACCACACAGGATGAGAGAAGGCTACTTAAAATATTTTCTATATAGATGTTGACTGTATATAATTCAAATCCATAAGTTAGTTATTAATTTCTCTTTACCTTCAATAAGCTCTGTTGCAAAAAGCTAAAAAAATACCTTAGTAATGAAGTTATTTTGTAAGAAGATCAGCAAGGAATCCTGATCAAGCTAGCTGCCTTCATTGACACAACAGGGTTGCTGGAAAAGATTTCAGAGGTTGCAAGTGAAGGGACATGCAAATTCTGTGCAAACCGATTTCTATCTAAGGATTAAGAACAAGAAGGACGATACTAATGGCACGGATATGTTGTCCTCAATCCCATAAAGCTCAGCAAAGGAGGTTGCAGCTGCTATCACAGCTGACCTAACCGGATCCATTATGAAGGTCATCACAACAAAGTAGGAGAGAAATCCCGCTAAAGTGCCTTCAAATGTCCCCTTTGACATTGGAACTCTCCTCTTTCCCATGGTAATTCCAGCTATTGCTGAGATCCCATCGACAAAAATCATCGCCAGAACTCCTGCTATAAAGCAATCTCTGAATATCATGTAGGAGCTTCCTATCCCAATAACCCCTGTGAGAAGGCCGATCCATCCTGCCCTTTTCTCATAATCCCTCTCAAGTCTCTCTACTGACATGGCAAACTGAGATGTAAGCTTATCCACTCCCTCTATTCTCACCCTTTTTGCCACTTGCGCCAGCTCTGCTGGAATCCCCTTTGCTCTAACCGCATAAAGCCAAGCGGATGCAGCTACTATAAGGCCATAAGCATTAACGGGATCATATTTTAGGGGAGAAGAAAGGAAATATGGGGCAAACATAAGTGCAGAAAGGG
This sequence comes from Candidatus Methanodesulfokora washburnensis, assembly GCF_003947435.1. GTDB lineage: Archaea > Korarchaeota > Korarchaeia > Korarchaeales > Korarchaeaceae > Methanodesulfokora > Methanodesulfokora washburnensis. Next base: position 702 of record NZ_RCOS01000164.1, on the reverse strand, counting down.
CGATGTGAAGAAGCTTTCTCTCTATCTCAGCTCTCATATGACATCTGCTGGTGGTAAGGTAAAAACTTTCAGCTTGATGGCTTATCAATCTCAAACCTTTCGATGAAAAACATCGATGCCGAAGGGAATTAATTATAAAATATCTCAGCCGAAACCCGAATTAAAATATTCTTTACTGAATTTCAGAAGTGGATCTGATCCCGTTAATGCTCATGAGGCCATAAGCATTAGGGACGGCTATCCTCGCTGAATGCGATAGCTTTCCCTTTTCACAAAGCTCATGACAACAGACGAATCGAATATATACCTCATCTCTCCCTGTCCTCCCTGATCAGCTTGGCAATCTCCCCATCTGGAATCTCAGGTAGCCTCTCAAGAAGCTTTTTTGCTCTTTCCTCCAGCTTTCTTATAGCTCTTCTCCTGACTTCCTCCTTCAGAGCTTTTCTAATGACAGGACCTAGCTTTATCTCCAGCTCATCCACTAGATTCTTGAGCTTTCTCGAAACTTTCGCTGCGATAGCTACGTAATCTCCCACAGTGAACTCTCTAGGGATAACCTTGATAAAGCTAACAGAATGAGGATTATCTTAATGAAACTTTATTAACACATAAAATCTTAAGTTCCTATGTTCGAGAAGGAAGAAGGGATTGATAGTATCGTTGGACTTGGCCTCAAGTCGAACTATCAGTGGAAGGGAGAGG
>NZ_RCOS01000160.1 GCF_003947435.1 Candidatus Methanodesulfokora washburnensis | reverse complement strand
AATAGAGCTTCCTTTTGATCCAGGAGTGGAGGAGTTCTTCAGAGGAAAGAGGGAGTGGAGCTCTCTATCAAAGGAGTTTCTCTTGGGAATAGAGAGAATATACGAGATAGCAAAATCATAGCGTGCATCCGAAATCAAAGGCCCACCTTTTTGAGCCTCTCCAGCCTCCTTCTCTCCCTCTCCTTCATCCTAGCCTGAAGTTTCTCCTCACTTATGGACACTTTTTTTCTTCTCAGGAAGATCAATGCCTTCCATTTCCATCAAAAGCAAAAGCTCCTCTCTCCTTAATCCCTCTTTCTCTGCCTTAATTGATAGTACTTCCCTTATTATGGCACTTCTTGCTATCTCAAACCAGTTCAGTATTCCGTATTTCTTTATCAACTTGTAGAGCCAGTCAGGGATGCTCAAGGTTATGTTCGCCGTATGTGAGTTATGTGGTTTATGTGAAATAAAAAGATAGATTACATGGAAGGAATCATATCATAACAGTTTATTATTTATTTTAATCCAACAATCTTTTTTATCTTGTGCCTCAAGTGTCCTTATGGCCGAGTTGATATACCAGACTGATTGTTATATCAAGGATTTCGAGGCAAAGGTAACGAGAGTTGAGGGTAACAAGGTTTTTCTTGATAGGACGGCATTTCACCCGATCTCCGGAGGAGTAGCTAATGACACCGGGTTCATAGAGTCCAGCTCAGGCAGATGGAGTGTAATTAATGTAGTTGAGGAAGGAGGGGATGTGGCCCATCTGCTCGATTCAAATCCTGATCTTAAGGTAGGAGATGCTGTTAGAGGGCATTTAGATTGGGATAGAAGGTACAGGCTCATGAGGCTTCATACAGCAGATCATATCCTAGCTGCCATTCTCTACAAGGAGAAGGGAGCTCTTGTTACAGGAGGCCACATAGATCCTGAGCATGCAAAATCTGATTTCAGTTTGGAGAGGGGAGAAAGGGAGATTTTTGAGGAAGCTATAAAAAAGGTGAATGAGATAGCCTCCACAGGAATAGAGGTGAAGATATACTTTCTCCCAAGAGATGAGGCGATGAAAATACCTGGAATTGTTAAGTTAGCTGCTAAAATGCCTCCAGATGTGGAGAAGCTGAGGATTGTGGAGATACCTGGAGTGGATATTCAAGCTGATGGAGGACCTCATGTTAGGAACACAAAGGAGATAGGTGAGGTGAAACTGCTCAAGGTGGAGAACAAGGGAAAGGGAAAGAAAAGAATCTATTTCACGATATCTTAGATTTCATTTTTCCAAAAAGACATTCTCTACAGGAATTTTTCCATAGAACAATTTTGCTGAATTTATTCAGAAACTGGATTTTTCCCTCTTGTTGAGAAAGCTTTTTAATATTACTGCTTAGGGTTTCAAGGTGATCTCTTGGTCTCGATAAGGGTCAACGATAGACCTTTGGATGTTAAAGAAGGGCTTCCTCTGGGTGCCTCTCTTTATGAAGCGGGAATATACAGCTTCGAGGGAAGCTTCAAGCTGGGAAGGCCAAGAGGCCCGATGAGCTTCGAGTGGTGGAGTCCTGAAAGGATTTATGTGGAGGGCTATGGACCGGTTAGCCACATGATGAAATGCACAGATGGCCTGAAGATTAAGACAAGCGATGGAGGGATAAAGAGGCCCTTCATCGAGGCCATCTCCCCACTTCTCAAAGTTGGATTTCAACATGGGTATATATTCAGAAATAAAATAGGATGGAGAGTGACATGGAGTTTCATGAAGAGAACTCTTCCTCACCCTGATATTCCGAGTGAGGTGGAAAGAAAGGAGTTTCCCAGCCCTATCGAAGTTGAAACAGATGTTTTGGTCGTTGGAGGAGGATTATATGGTCTGCTAGCAGCTATATCTGCGAGAAAAACAGGTGCTAGGGTTGTCCTTTTTGAGGGAAATGAGGACGTTGGTGGCCATATTTTCCACGATGAAAGGGTGAAAAAACTAGCAAAAGAGGCTGAGGAAGCAGGAGTAAAGATAATGAGGGAAACTGCTCTATCAGCTGTCTTTGAGGATGCTCTTGTTGCTGTTCAGCTCAAAGAGCCCGATGCCGTGCCAATTCTGGTGAGGGCGAGGAGCATAGTCATAGCTACAGGCGCAAGAGAAGTTCTTTCCGTGTTCGGAAACAACGATCTTCCTGGAGTAATGCTCGGAACATCAGCTCTGAGGCTTTTCAAGCTATATGGAGTGAAGCCGGGAAGGAGAGGTGTTGTAATAGGATCCAGCAAGTGGGCAGTTGAAATAGCTAGGACACTTTCCTCCTCTGGCATGGATGTTGTCTTAGTGCATGATAAGGAGGTAGAGGTGGAAGGTGTTAATGCTGTGAAAGCGAGAGTTATAGAGGCTCTTGGAAGGAGAAAAGTTGAGGGAGTTAAGCTGGACGATGGATCTGTTGTAAAAGCTGACTTCATAGCATTGGCCAATGTAAGGGCACCAAGCATGGAGATAGCAGCTCAATTCGGGGTTAAAATTGGATTCCACAGCGGGCTTGGTGGTTTTGTCCCTCTTCATGGATGGGAAGGGGAGACATCAGTTGAGGGAGTTTTCATAACGGGGGAGGCAGGGGGAGTGGATGAGGATGAAGCACTTGTCCACTTTAGCAAAGCTGCTGGGCTATCAGCAGCAAAATATGCCGGATTTAACGCCCCAGATATAGATGATGAGATCTCAGAGGGGAGAAAAGCCTCAAGAAAAATGGGTGAATTGGTGGATGGGTATAAAAAGGGAGAACTATGTGTTTTTGATGATGACATGGGCCTTATGCAGAACCCGGAGCATAAGAGGAGCTTTCTGTGTCCATGTCTAGATGTGACCACATACGACGTGAAGAAGATAGTGAAGGAGCTTGGATGGACTAAGATGGAGAAGATAAAGAGATACAGCGGCCTAGGAACTGGAAGATGTCAGGGGAAGTACTGCTTGCTTCCATCCGTTGTTTATATATCCAGAATAGGAAATGTAAGGCCTGTTGATGTCGGGACATTCAGAATGAGGCCTCCTCTAGCTCCTATACAGCTGGGAGTTCTGGGAGGGATGGACAGATGAAGTACGATGTTGTTGTGATTGGAGGAGGAGTTGTCGGTCTCGCTACTGCGTATAATCTGGCAAAAAAAGGAGTGAAAGGTGCTGTATTTGAGAAAGGGTACGTTGGCTGTGGATCCAGTACCAGAAATGTATCAAGATTTAGAGTCCACTTCTGGTCTGAGGAGAACACTAGATTCGCAATAGAAAGCAGAAAAAGACTGTTGAACCTAGGAAAGATGACCAAATGGAATCCTCTTCCAGTTTTAGGAGGATATCTCTGGGTAATTTATGACGAAGATGTGATGAAGGCTTACAGAACCAACAATGATAGGATGTGGTCCAGACTGGGTATAGCGGGAAGGGTAATGGAGAGAGATGAGATCAGGGAGAAATACCCCTATTTGAATGTGGAAGGAGTTATAGGTGCATTTTACGGTCCTCAGGATGGCCAAGTTCATCATGACTTCGTGACATATGGATATTGCTCGGCAGCAATAAGGCATGGGTTTGGGGTATATGAGGGAGCTGATGTCAAGTCTATAGTTGTATCTGGAAACTCGGTGACAGGGATATCAGTGAATGGAAAGACTATAGAGGCTAAAAAAGTGGTTGTATGTGCTGGAGCATGGAGCAACAGTATATTGTCATCAGCAGGAGTTCAGCTTCCACTTGTTCCTGAAAGAAAGGAGCTTTGTGTTATAGAGCCGTTCAAAAGGAGAATAGAGCCTTTCATAGTAAACACAAAGATGAACTTCTATGTGTGCCAGTCGATAAGAGGGGAGGTAATGGGAAGCATTGAATATCCGATGGTAAAAGGGGTTGTTGAGCTGAGAAACACACTTAAATGGGCTGCTAGGTTCTCAAGAGTGCTGGTGGAGATGATCCCCTCCCTGAGATATGCGAGGATGATGAGAATGTGGTCTGGCTTCTATGAGGTCACACCAGATCACAGCCACATACTGGGAAGAGATCCTGACTGGCCTGAAGGGCTTTATGTTGGAACAGGGTTCAGCGGTCACGGCTTCATGATGGCTCCATTTGCAGGAGAGGTTTTAGCTGAAAATGTGGCTGAGGACAAGGTTCATCCATTGATGAAACCCTATTTACCAACGAGGTTCAAGGAAGGAAAGGAAATAAAGGAAACGATGGTGATAGGATAGAGGAGCCAGGAGAATTAGGAGCTATCCTTATTAGCTGGCTTTAAGCATTCATTTAATCTGAATGCTAGATGAGGTATTATAGACCTTCAGAAGAGTTATTACTGCTACAATTTCTATTTCTCTCTCAAAAAGCGGCTTGCATACGGTGTTGCCACATGACTTACCAAAGATCCCGTAAGAGAGTTCTAATAACTTATCAGGTCGAATATCGTGCGAACTCCATGCTTTTTTGCAATGGGACATAGATACAGATAATTTTCCTTGATAGAAAGCTTTATGCATTCCTCTTCGTCCACAAATGTCGGTCTTACCCCTGCATCTTCAAGGGATTTTAGAAGCTTTTCACGCTGGGATTTCAAAAGGCAGGGTATATGAATAGGTCCCTCGTAGTTGAGCTTTATCCCCAGATCCTTCAAATGAATACCTAGGAAGTCGATTCCCAGCGCATGCGATACCTCTGGTGAACATGCTACTGCCAGTTCTGCACCACTCAGAACTCTTTTTGCTTTCTTGAGAGTTTTATATTCGATCGGGCTGCCATTATTATAGCGTTCAGCTACACCTTTTACAACAGCAAGCCCCGTTCCAAGGCTTTCAGACAGGTGTTCTGCTAGCTGGAGATCTATTTCCTCATCGGCTACTAAAATCAATCTGCCCGGCCTGACTATTCTCAGGGATATTTTTACAGGCTTGCTGTACGTTTCCGGCAGATTGTAGCCTAACGGGCACTCTTGGACGCAGCGCCAGCACTTTAAACACTTTTCTCTAGCTATATCATGAAAGCGAGCATATCCAATTGGACTGAGGAGAATGTTTCCGCTGGACAAGTATGTAGGACAGCTGGCTATGCATATGCCAGGGCAATACAGACATGGGTTCCTCACCTTTCTAAAGGGTAGAAATGCAAATCGGACAACAAGCTTTGGGGTTATTTTCACAGCTCTCAGCATAGTTAGGCTTACCAACAGGATCACCCGAGCCATTTATCCGAATTGCTCAGATTTTCTGGATCAAGAGATCTCTTAACCCTGCGGAGATAGTTTACAGTTTCTCCAAGCTCCTCCTTGGTCCATTTAGCCCTCAGCAATCCTATACCATGATGATGGCTTATCGTCGCCCCATTCTTCAGTATTACTTCTACCGCCTTCTCCCACATCCTCCAGTATACTTCCTCACTAGCCTCATATGTCAGTGTGAAGTAGATACAAGCTCCGGTTGTGTAAAAGTGGGATGCATGAGCGAGCACAGCGTGAACGCCCTCTACCTCACGGACCTTTTTCTTGAACTCTTCATACAAGTTGGGAAGCTTGCTCCACAGAGCAGATGTCTCTATTGTCTCAAACCAGAGGTTAAGAGGAATTACAAGCTTCTTCAGTTCTGAGATTACGTCAAACCTTGTCTTCAGCCACTTATCAACGTATTCCTCCTCAGCATCAACTCCTCCATGTCTCTTAACTATAGCCTCTATGGCTGAGATCTTTGCTTCCAGAATTCCCTCATCTATCTCCTCAACTATGAGGATAAGTAGATCCCTAGCATCGTGAAATCTTGCTGCTGAGTCATCTTTATCATATATCCTAGCAACAGCTGGCGTAGCTCCAGCCAGCATAACTTCCCTCATCGCCTTAAGCCCGCTGGCAAAGGAGGGAAAAGCATATGCCATCTTCCATGTGTATTTAGGTAAAGGGAATATCCTGAGGATGACTTTCGTTATCACTCCAAGCTGACCCTCGCTTCCAATAAGAATTCTCTTGAGATCAGGACCTGTCGCAGCTCTAGGCACAGTGTTTCTCCTGAAGGGAATAATGCCACCATCCGGAGCAACAGCCTCGATATCAAGCACGAGATCCTCTATTCCACCGTACTTTGTGCTGAATTGACCAGTACTCATCGTTGCAACAAGCCCTCCTATGACAGCTTCCGGATATGACTGGGGTATATGTCTGAGCGTGAATCCCCTGCTGTTAAGAAACTCCTCAAGCTTTCTCAGCAGGATTCCCGCCTCTACCACTATGATAGCATCCTCCTCCGAGAAGTTCACTATCCTGTTCATCTTCTTTATATCTATAACAATGCATCCCCCGCACATAGTCCCTCCTGTGACTCCGGAACCGCCTGCATATGGAACAAATGGAATTCTGTATTTGTTTAACACTTTTATAATCTTGGCAACTTCCTCTGTGCTGTTGGGCCAGACCACAGCTAAGGGCCTTGGCAACTCCTCCCCATGAGCCTCCTTCATAAGGGCCAGAGGCCAGTAATCGCGACTGTAAAGCTTTAGTACCTCATTAGATGTCGAGATTCTATCTCCGAGTATGTCTGAAAGCTCCTCTAGAGCTTCCCGCTTAGAAGCACATTCCCTTCCCATCTGGATATCACCCTTAAAAGAGATGCATAGCTCTCGAGAAGAGCCTTTCTCTCATTCTCTTTCATGTTTGGCTCGAAGATTCTCTCAGCAGTAGGCTGTCTCCTCAATTCTTCCATCGAAATCCTACCATCGGAGTACAGGAGAAGGTTGAGAACACCCCTTATGCTGGCTTCTGTATCAGCTGTTCTTGCAACTCTCATTCCAGTTGCATCGGCCAGAACTTGGAGAAATGTATCCGAACGACTGTACCCTCCTCCGGACCAGAGGGGCTCTTGGGGCTTTCCAGCCACCCTTGAAATGGAGTCGAGAATGAAAGCTAGATAAAGAGCAATACCCCACGCTAATCCTTTGAGCAAGTCCTCCTTGGAAACTCCAGGATCCAAGCCTGTGATAATCCCTCTCAGATTTGAGGCCTCCGGTAGCCTGAGTCCCCTGAAAGAGGGTATGAATATCGACTTCATTCTCCCTGAGGACGCCAGTTCCTCCATCTCCTCATAAGATCTGAAGAAGCCCATGTTCTTGAGCCATTCTACTATGAGCCCTGATGACCTAAGAAAGCCCTCTACTCCATAGAACCTTCTTCCATCTATGCTAGCAATTAAAAGTGGAACTAGACCTTTACCGGATGTAATAAGACTCCTTGTGGACTGCTCAATAAAGCTACCCGTGCCATGAACTCCACTTACTCTTCCTGCTTCTAGAAGTCCATGATAAACAGATGCTGCCTGTTGATCAGCTATGGATACAGATATTTCAATCCCCTCAAATTCGCCGAAGTCATAAACACAATCAACAATCTCAGGAGAGGCCTTCGGTATGGACAACAAGCTGTAGACTATGTCTATTGTTGATAGATCCTTTGGGTTCACCAATCCTGTTAGAGCAGCACTTGTGACATCCGAGAGAAACCTTCCAGTCAGAGTGAAGAGCAGATAGGAATCAAGAGTCCACATATATGCATCTCCCTTCGACACCTTCTCTTGTAGGCTTGGGTCAGCATTATATAGCCATTTCATCAGAATAGCTGGAGTATCCGGAGAAATCACTTTCCCTAGGGATTTGCTGAGTGTTTTAAGCATACCAACCCATGTGGGCAGCTTCTCAACTACCTCCCTTCCACGTCCATCAATCCATGTGATAACATTGGAAAGAGGTTTCCCAGTCCTTGACCATGCAAGAACAGATGCCCTGTAAGTTGACAGACCTATCTTTCTTGCACCAAGGGATTTTGCCTTTTTAGCAAATCCCTTGACTATTTCTGCTAGCTTTATGCTGTTCTGTTCCACTCTACCTTGTCCGACAGACTCATAACCAAGTTCCACTTTCTCGTAGTAAATACAGCGTATATTGTTGTCGAAAACAGCCAGCTTGACACCTGTTGTGCCCACATCTATTACTCCGTACATTCAAGCCACCTCCACAATAGGTTTACCTGGAGGAATTTCCACTACTTGGTACGGCTCCTCAGTAATAATAACATGGCCTCCGACAGTTACTCTGATGCCAGTGCCAACGCCAAGCATAACCTTCCTAAACCTCTCAGATACAAATTTGGGGAGAACCGGAACGTTTCCCCTTATCCTCTCCATGTTTCCGCCTGTTTTTAGCAGTTCAGCAAGCAACATTGAGGATTCAACCACTTTTAATGGAGACTCCAGTATCATCCCAGCATTTCCCGCCAAAAACTCTGCTCCTAGCTGGTTCCATGGAGCGAACTCTGCTATGATGAGCGCATCTGTTTTTATCTCTTCTGAATCTGTCTTAACAAGGGAAATTCTGTCTCTTCCTTCCACCCACTTGATCCTGCCCTGAATAAGATCGACACCAAGGCTCAAAGCCTCGTCTAAGCTGTGGACAAGAGATTCCCTGCTATATACTATGTAGATCTTATCACATAATTTCGATAGTTTTGAGGCAAGTGAGAGGCTGTAATGATTGTAGCCATATATTACAACTTTTTCACCAAGCAAGTAGCCCATGTTCACGAGATCCCAAGCAGCTGTAAATGGAAATATGCCTGCGGGCCTGTAGCCGTATATTCCAAGTTCAACAGAAGTTCTCTCACGAAAGCCAGTCGCAAGAATAACCTTTCCATTGATCTTCTTGGAGCCATTTCGATTTATAACCCAGACTCCTTCGCTGTCCAAACGATATGCTGCTGTTTCAATTTCCACTTTCTTTCCGTAAAGAAGCTTATTTATCATCTCAGATCCAATATTTCCTGAAACAGGACAATTATCCTTCGAGAATAACCCGCCTGGTTGCCTTTTAACTTCAATTAATATCGAATCTGGGAACATTTCCGCCAAGGCTAGTCCAGCCAGCCCGGAGCCTATGATTACTATTTTCTCACGATCCATGTATTGCCACCCCTGAGGGTGACTTCCTCAACATCTGTGCCGAGCTCCTCAGCGATTATCCTCACTATCTCAGCCATGCATCTGCCCCCTTGACATATACCCATTCCTGCGCCCGTCCTAAACATGACTCCCTGCAAAGTTTTGGATCCTCTACGCACAGCCTCCCTGATCTCCTCCTCTGTAACCATAGAGCATAAGCAAACAATTTCTCCCTTCCCTCCCTCAGGATTATCCCGAATCCTAGGAAATGGCTCTCTAGGGAAAACTTTCTTCTTGGGCACCAGTCTTAAGCCTGAGCTTGCCAGCATTGAGACGACTTTCTCAGCTATTGCCGGTGAAGCAGTGTATGCTGGGGATTCTGTGCCTAGGATATGGACAATTCTCCTACTTCTGGATGAGTATGTGATTCGAAAGTCGTTCTCGGGTGGTATTGGTCTTATTCCAGCATATGCCTTGATTGATATGCCAAGATCCTCCTTAAGCAATGGTCCAAACTTGTCTGTCAAGGCTTTGATGTCCTCTTCTTCCACTGTCACATCCTCTTTATTCTTTGCAGTCCTTAGGTTTGGTCCCCAGAGGCCTCTTCCCTCCACTGTAAACATTATAGCTCCTCCCTTTGTCTTGGGATCAGGCTTTAAGTACGCTGGTGAAATGAGCCGTTTGGTCTGTCTCCTGTCGAACACAAGGATCACTCCCTTTCCAAGCTCAAAGGTGATTTCATCGCCTGTAAGCCCTGCTATTTCATCTGCCCAAAGTCCTCCTGCGTTCACGAGAAAGTTAGATGTTAGCAATCTGTCCTTATCTGTCTTAACCTTGATCTCATCATTCCCTATTTCCACGTCTATGACCCTTTCTCCAAAAAGAAATTCCGCGCCATTTGCTGCTGAAAACTCATAAAGGGCATAGATAAGGTCGAAGCTGTCCACTACACCATAACCATATATTTCTATTGCTCCCAATGCTCTTTCTGTTAGGTTTGGCTCCTCATGCCTCAGATACCTTCTTCCTCTGAGCTTAACTGGAAAATCTCTGCCTAAGTTTAGCCTGAGGTAGAGAGCCATGAAGGGCAGAGCAAGGAGGTGATGAATTTTCGTCGCCACAATGAGAGTGCTTGTTCTCTCTAACCTTACCCCCAGCTCCCTGCAGATGTCCTCCATCATCTTATTTCCCTCACGTGCCATCTTGCTCTTTTTAGAACTGAATGGGAGCTGAACAACATGGACAACAGCTGCATGTCCCTTTGACACACCCCATCCAGGCTCAGGATTGGCCTCAACAACAATGATCTTCAGATCGTGATGAGCAAGCTTGTAAGCAGTCATCAGGCCTGTTATTCCAGCCCCTATGATAATTACATCATATCGGTTCATATACAAAAATGGATCAAAATCTGTATAAAAAGATTTTCCCATATTGAACTTCAGAGGCCCAGCGGAATAAAGCTATTATAATTCCAGCATTAATTACTCTTAATGGACAGGCTCTCAACTGGAATAGGAAAGCTTGATCTCATGCTGGAAGGAGGAATACCGAGAGGTTTTCTTGTTGCTGTCACTGGGGAGCCTGGAACTGGAAAATCCATACTCTGTCAGCATTTCGCATGGCAGGGGTATAAGGAGGGGGACAAAGTGATATACGTGACCACAGAGGAATCAAGGGGCTCTATACTTGAGCAGGCTGAGCTTTTAGGAATGGACATGAGAAAGGGGGTTGAAGAAGGAAGGATAATAGTAATAGATGCCCTGCTTGCGGCAGATGAGTGGAGTCTCACCTCTCTTGATCCGGAGGCACTGGTCCAGAAGGTTATAGATGCAAAGAAAAAGCTTGGATACGGAAGAGCCAGGCTTGTTATCGATTCCCTAAGCGCTTTCTGGCTTGATAAACCGGCTATGGCGAGGAAGTACAGCTATTACATAAAGAAGGTGTTCAGCAAGTGGGATTTCACAATACTGGCCACATCTCAATATGCTATATCAACAGCTGAAGCTTTTGGCTTTGGAATAGAGCATATAGCGGATGGGATAATAAGGTTCAGAAGATCTGTTAAGGGAGGAAGACTGAGGAGATTTCTGATGATAGAGAAGATGAGGCAGACAAACCACGACCTCAGGATGTACGAGATAGAAATAGTCCCCGGAAAGGGCATGGAGATAGTAGGACCTGCTGAAATTTCCAAGGAGGATTATGCCCTTCCAAAGAAGGTGATGGAGAAAATAGCTGAGGCTAAGAGGAGGAGTGAGTCAGAGGTGCCGTAATGGATCATTTCTCCAGAGCAGATGTGAGAAGAGCTATAGTTGATTTTCTGAGGGGGAGATGGGTTTCTGTTCAGACTGAAAATGGATTCAGGAGGTACTTAAATGGGAGACCGCTCAGGGTAAGAGATGAAGTTGAACTTGAGGCTTTGTTGCGCTTGCTTGGACCTGTTAGAACTTTTTATGGAACTATAGAGATATATAGAAGGATAGAGAGCAGGGAAGATGTCTATGATGAAGGAAATGTTATATCCGCAACACCGACATGGGATATAGACAGTGAAATAAATAACTGGAGGGCCACAGTTGAGGTAATAAGGGAGATTATCAATTTTCTCAGTGAAGAGGGAGTGAAGAACTCTGTTTTCATAATTTGGAGCGGAAATGGAGCTCATGTGCATATTCACCCATTATCCATATCCCTGAATATAAATCCGCTTGACATAGCTTGGTCTGTGACAGAATTCGTCAGGCTTAAGCTTGAGCTAAAGGTTGAGGAGATCAGAAGAAAGCATAATGTGGAGAAATTAGTTCTGGCAAATGAGATAAGACCAAGAAGAGTTTTCACAGCTCCTCTCTGCTTTCACAGAAAGTTGGATGTGGTAACAGTCCCAATCCTGCCTGAGGATCTGGAGGATTTTGACATAAGCTGGACCTCTCCCGGAAATTTCAGGTTCTCAAGTGAGTGGAACAGGTTCTCCAGAGGGGAAGCAGATGCGCTAGCTAAGAGGGCATATGAGTCGATCGGAGGATACCCCATAGTGAGCAGGAGAAGGAGGAAGGGAAAGAGACTTGAGGATATGCTGTGGTTCAATGAACCCCCAAATCTGTAAGGAGCTGCCTCACCATCAGCATTAAGAGGATGATTGTATCAAACACCATACTTCCTTCTAGCTCTCTCCTCATCCCTCTTCTTCTCCTCAATCAGCTCCTCATATGCAAGCTCAAACTCAGGAATAGGTCTGCATGCCTCTTCTAGTAGGTTGGGATTCTTTTTTCCTCTCTTCAAAAGGTATCTTATTGCCTCATTCAGATCAATCCTTATCCCAAGCTTCGATTGAAGCTCAGAGGCTATCTTTAGAAGTGCCCTTTTAACATTCTCTGTGACCGATATAGTGGTCATTTAGCAAGAGCAGAGATCACAACTTTATAAACAATAATCTGAAAGAATGATATGTTGTGGTTAAACAATCTTTAGAGCTTCATCAAGAGCCTCTATTGTGATCTTCATCTCCTCGTCGGAATGAGCTGTGGATATGAAGCAGGTCTCGAACTGGGAGGGAGGTATGAAAATCCCCTTCTCCAACATTTTCATGAAGTATGCCCTGAATTTCTTAAGATCTGAGGAAAGGGCTTCCTCATAGGTTCTAACTCTATCCGTGAAGAATATCTGGAACATCGATTCCACATGATTTACTGTTGCCTTCAGGTTTCTGTCATCTATGATATCCCTTATCGCCGAGACAAGCTTCTTCCCATAATCCCTGAGATAAGAGTAGATCCCCTCGTTTATCATCTCCGTCACAGCCAGAGCTGCAGCAACAGAAACTGGATTGCCGCTGAAAGTCCCTGCTTGGTATATCCTTCCTGATGGTGATATGTTTCTCATTATCTCCTCCCTTCCTCCGAATGCAGCTATCGGAAATCCCCCTCCCAGCACCTTTCCAAGCGTTGTGAGATCTGCTTTTACCCCATAGTACTCCTGCGCTCCTCCAGGGGATAGCCTGAAACCTGTCACAACCTCGTCGAATATCAGCACGCATCCTAGCTCATCCGCTATGCTTCTAAGCCCCCTCAGGAATTCTATATCAGGAGGTATCAGGCCCGAGTTTGCCATCACAGGCTCTACTATTATGGCAGCAAGATCATCCCCGTTCCTTCTCGCTATTTCCTCGGTGAGGGAGATGTCGTTGTATCTGGAAACTAGGGTGTGCCTAGCTGTGTCCTCAAGAACCCCTGAGCTGGATGGGATGCCGAAGGTAAGGGCTCCTGATCCAGCCTTCACCAACACTGAGTCATGTGAGCCGTGAAAACATCCCTCAAACTTTATTATCTTCCTCCTTCCAGTAAAACCTCTTGCAAGCCTTATAGCATGCATTGTCGCCTCTGTCCCGGAGTTCACCAGTCTCACCATCTCTATGGAGGGATAGAACTTCTTTATCCTCCTTGCAAGCTCAACCTCCTCTTCTGTTGGAGCTCCATAGAGGGTTCCTCTCTCAACCGCCTCCTTCACTCTGTTTATAATTCTCTCATTTGCATGGCCAAATAGAAGAGGGCCATATCCCATGACATAATCTATGTACTCCTTTCCATCAACATCGTATATTCTGGCACCTTTTGCTTCCTTTACAAAGAAGGGATTTGGCTCAAATGCCCTAACAGGGCTGTTAACTCCCCCTGGTATGTGTCTCTTGGCCTCCTCAAATAGAGTTTTGGATCGCATGTGCAAATAAGAGAGTGAAGCTATTAACTTTAAGTTCTTAAGTATCAGCCTCATTGTAGAGGGATGGATGAAATAGATAGAGTCATACTTGAGGAGCTGAAGAAGAACTCCAGAATATCCTTTGTTGAGCTTGGGAAGAAGCTAAACATGTCTGAATCAGCTGTCAGAAGAAGGGTGAAGAACCTTCAGAAAGCCGGAGTTATAAGGAGGTTCACAATAGAGGTGGGAGATGGAGCCATAAGTGCTTTCGTCCTTGTCTCCGTGGAGCCATCAATTCCAACAGGAGAGGTGGCTGAGGAGATAGCAAGAATACCGAATGTGAGAAGCATACATGAGGTCACTGGTGTTTACGACATAGTAGTGACAATATCAGCCGTAAGTGTGGCTGAGACAAACAGGTGCATAGATGAGATAAGAAGAGTGAGAGGCGTCAAGTCGACCAACACAATGATAGTTCTAAGAGAGATTCCATAGCATCTAACGGTGGTTTAGGGAAGATCATCAGCTTGTATTAGACGTTTTTCAATGAGCTGATTGAGTTAGTAAAAAAGTTTATAAAGAAGCTCCGTCAAACATCTTGGTGAAAAAATTTGAATCTATCGGATAATCTGAATAAGGCCGCATCTTTTACAGGGAAAGTTTTCAGCGATATAGGAAATTTGATATTGCTGATAGTGCTGAACATAATACCAATAGTAAACTTGATTGTGCTGGGATACACGGCAAAGATAATAAGGGAGAGCCCCGATGAGCCCCCTAAGCTGAGTGATTATGGAAAGCTCTTTGTAGACGGGCTTCTTGTGCTAATAGCAGGACTTATATACGCGATAGTTCCGCTTATTGTTATAATTGCAGGAGCTATAATGACGGGATTCGGTATTGGAGGCATTGGAATGGCACCCTCATCTGCTCTACTGGCAGTGGGAGGTCTTGTCGCAGTAGCCCTGGTACTCCTCTTCATCTTCATGATACTTGGGGTCATGGCAATAGGAAACATGATAAGATCTGGGATGAACTTCTCCAAGATATTCGCCTTCAGCGAGAACTGGGGACTTATACAAAAGATAGGTCTTGGCAACTATCTTATATGGTATATCGTCATCTTCATAGTAGCTGTGATATTGGAGGCAATAGGATCTGTTATACCGTGGGTAGGAGGAGGTATAGTAGGCGTCTTTCTGTATCTCTTTGCGGGCAAATCCCTGGCCTTAGTGCTGGACGAGGTAATCGGATCACCTAAGCCGATATGACCTCGAATAGCACTTAAGGCCCCAACCATCTTTTTTAGTAAATTTCCGCACAAAAGGAAATCTGTTATGTCCAACAGCCAGAGTGCTCCAAATAGCATTTTACTCAGCAAAGATCCACGAATAGCTAAAGTGATTTGTAGAGATATTTTCCTGCTGGTAAAAGCAGTAGCGGATGAAGTGATATATTTAATTTATTTAAAAAAAAGAAAAAAGGTGGCTAGTTATCCTATTTTCACTAGCTCGATCACAACACTACTATCGGATCCCTCATACTCCATGGCAACCAAGCCTGTTAAAGGCACCTGAGAAGAGCTCCATAACCTAGAAATACCTCCTTTGCTGTCATGTAGCTCATATTTAAGGCATAGAAAAGTTCCAGCAGGAACTATCTTGGTCTCCACGCTTACCCTCTGATTTAGTATTTCCGAGGGGCCCCCACCACCAGCTGGAGTGTTTGTCTGGGATTTCTGAACACAATTCCATGGATAGACAACAACGCTTGTGCCAGAGGAAATCACTCTCATCATAGTGCAGGATCTCCCATCAGAAGTGTAGCCTGCTATCAGCTCTGCTTGAGTATTTTGCCCCTGATATGTGTAAATCCACTTCATTCCATTTATCGCAGTTCCATCCATGGTTCCAGAAAATCTCTCGACAGTGACCATTGTTGTTTGAGTCTTCCCCTCCTTTTTATCAGTAGTGACCATTCTATATGTGAGCTTATCGCCTGTAAGAGCAACTATTTTGGCTGCTGAGGCAGCTAGGCTTGATCCCGGAAATCCAGCCTGAGAATACACCTCTGAGGATAGCTTTGTCTCACTTCTAGTATTTCCAGCTATTATAATTTCTCCTTCCCTGAATCAGAGAACTTTCTCACAACAGAAGATCCTTTTGTTGACCTGAGATATTGCTGATCATCGCTGCTTAGATATTTTCTGCTTATCTGACCAACTCCTTCATATGCATCCGGACCTCCTAGCACTATTATCACATCAGCTGTGCCCTTGGCGCTTTCAAAGTCGCTAGCATGCAGTATCGTCACGCTAATTCCCGCCGAAGATAACAGCTGTTTTATGTAATTGGCTGCTGGAAGATCAGCTTGGTTTGATATTATCACTGCCTTCTGCCCGGCAGCTGAGAGTGTGGATATGGGCCCCAATAGTGTGACAAGGAGCAAAAAGAGAAGAATATATTTTATCAAGTTTCTCATCTCTCAATAACAATGAGGTGGAAGTATAAAAACTCATCTTTTTTTATATACATGAATTATTAAATATAACTAACAATATATTAGATGGGATCAAATGTATCCAGCAAAAAGGCCAAGAAGTGAGAGGACTCAAGGGAGATCAAATTAGAGGGGAGGCTAATGGCTGAAAGAATGCTTTTAGCTCACTGTTTTAATGCTTAAAGTTATTTTTTATCAGAAATAATGCAACCAATGGTTCATTTAGCCTTAAAAACAACATTTAGACCGCTTAACAGCGGTTTATATGGAGGTTAATGTTTCTAAGTATGCGCGCTCTGAGGTAAAGCTCTCTTTTGTCGATGAATAGCTCCTCTATCCATTCCATGCTCTTTCACTCCAGAGCTACATCTTTTTATAGTTTTCCCCAGCGTAGATCCATAATAACTTATTTTATTAATATTTATTTAAGGAAAGTTTATATATAAGCTATCACTTATACATAAGGGAATTATATGAAGGGGGATGAAGCTCTAAGCGATTTCAGAGACCTAGAGAAACTGCTGGCAGCAATAGGAAACAGGCACAGAGCAAGGATAATAGCCATGCTATCCGAAAAACCGATGCACATATACGAAATCATGAGAAAGCTTGAGATATCATACCCACTGGCATACATGCACATCAACATCCTCAGAAGAGCTGGGCTGATAGAGGAAGTGGATCTGGGAGATGAGAGAAGGAAGTACTACAGAACAGTTCCCTTCAGGATAGAGCTGACCCCTGATCTCCTGAGGAGGGTTTTGCATGAGATTTGAGAGCATTATGGGTTTTTTGGGCATTATGGCTGCTGTAATTATTGGAGCATGCGTTCCCATATTGATATACAGGACTGGAGATCTTGCATCCGCTGTGGTATCAGCTATAGCAATAGCAGGGGCCTCTCTGCTGGCAATAGTAGTCGTTGCGATTTCATTGGGAATCCATGAGGAGATAGCAGGGAAGATGCCAGAGGAAGAGATAGCTAGAGCATACATAGCTAGGCAGAAGGTGATTCTGGAGCAGATGGATGAGACAGTTAAGTTGCTAAAGGAGATAAGGGATTCACTGAAAAGGGAGGTGGAGGGATGAGGGAGAAGGACTACCTGTCGATGCAGATTGTGTATCTTGCCCAATCAGAGAGGTGGAGGGATGAGGGAGAAGGACTACTCAGCTCTCAGCATAGATGAAGTGGAGCTTCTGTTGGTCAAGAGGATAGAGGAGATCAATGCAATACTGAGGGAGATAATGGATCTTCTCAGGAGGGGAGAGGATGAGCACTGAGAAGTTTGAGAAGTACATGAAAGAGGACAAAAGCGTGCTCAAGATAGCTGGATCTGCGTCGTTTGAAAGGGACATAGAGACGGATTTCGTCATTGTAAGCGGATCCCTTAAATCCACCGGAATCTTGAAAGCCAAGGTATTAAAAGTAGCGGGATCCGCTAGCTTGAAGGAGATAAACGCAGATGAGATCTCAATTGCCGGATCTGCTAAGGTTCAGGGGCATCTGACAGGAAATTCCGTGAAAGTTGCTGGATCTTTAAAGGCTGAGGGGATAAAGTGCAGGGAGTTGAATGCAGCCGGATCTGTGTCAGCAAGCAACATAGAGGCCGAGAAAGTTGTCATAAAGTTCTCCTCTGACGGAACCCTTGGATCAATAAGAGCTGATATAATCAAGATATATCCGGAGAGGAGGCTCTTCCCCTTTTTTAAGGGGAGGAAGTTCACTGCAAAGGAGATAAGGGGAAAGGACGTCAGCTTAATTGAAGTAAGATGTGATGAAGTCGATGCTGAAAATGCCTTTATAGGAGATGGATGTGAGATAGGAGTTCTCAGATGCAGAAATGTCGAGATAAGCAGCAAGGCAAAGGTGAGGAAGATTGTCAGAGGAGATAGTGGCGGAGGAACTAATCAAGATATATAGAACGAAGAAGGGGAGAAAGAAGGAGGAGATAAGAGCTCTGGATAAACTGAGTTTTACAGCAAATAAAGGGGAGATATTCGGCCTTTTAGGTCCAAATGGAGCTGGAAAAACAACTACTGTGAAGATATTATCGACAGTATTGATGCCCGATTCAGGAGAGGCCTTTATAGATGGAAAAAGTGTTGTAAGAGAGAAGGAGGAGGTAAGAAAGGTCATAGGAGTCACGTTTACTGTTGAGAAGGGCTTTTACAACAGGCTCACTGGGAAGGAGAACCTTGTTTACTTCGGAGTTCTCAGGGGAATGTCATTTAGCGATGCAAGAAGGAGGGCTGATGAGCTTTTGGATCTAGTTGGGCTCTCAGATGACAAGAACAGGCTATTTGAGGAGTACAGTTTGGGTATGAAGGCAAAGCTTGCGATAGCCAGAACTTTGATGCATGACCCCCCTGTTCTAATACTGGATGAGCCTACGATAGGCCTTGATCCAATAGCTGCCAGAAATGTGAGGAAGCTCCTAGCAGAGCTCAGGAAGGAGGGAAAGACTATTTTACTGACAACTCACAACATGAGAGAGGCAGAGGAGCTATGTGACAGGATATCCATGATAGACAGAGGGAGGATAGTGTTATCGGGGACCGTGGATGAGCTTAAGAAGTTCGTCGGAGGAAAGGTTGTTGTCATAGATTTTCTATCAGATGTAGAGGTGGAAGAAGCTGTAAAGAAGGACAACGGGGTATCTGAGCTGAGAATCGAGTGCAATGGGGATGAGATGGATGTGATGTACAAAGCTCTTACAGATCTGAGAAATAGAGGTGCAAGAGTCATAAAGGCACAGATAGAGGAGCCCTCCCTAGAGGATGTCTTCGTCAAAGTGATGAGGGAAACAGAAAGGTGATTTAATGGGAGTTCTTCTGGAGATCTCAGCCCATATGTACAAGGAGATAAAGTACATCATGAGAGATCCTGCTTGGCTCATTGTTTTCTCAATATTTCCCTATATAATGGCTGCAATTTCCTATCTCATGGGAATTGCATCATCTTACATAAGCCCCGATGCATTCTCGGAGTTCCAGAGGAACACGGGATCCGAAAATGTCCTGCTTTACTTTCTCACAGGTTATGGCATAATGTTCCCGAGCTTCTTAGTAGTATCAGTTGCATCTGAGAACACGGGGGCTGAGATAGCAAGTGGCACATTAGAGCAGGTCTTTGTATCCCCAGCCAGAAGAGAGCTTTTCCTCTTGTTCAGCTCTTTTCCATACGTTATGGTGGCGATGCTCGGGCTTATAATATCCTATGCACCCTTAATGCTGATGAACATTTCTCTTCCGGATTTCATAATCGCCATTTTGATGGTGTTCATTGGATTACTTCCTCTTCTGGGATTGGGGATAATGGCCTCAAACCTGACCATAAAGGTGAAGGAATATTGGTCTGCTGCAAACTTCCTCCAAGCATTTCTCACCCTGTTCTCCGGTTTTGCCTATCCAATCTCAGTCCTTCCGGAATGGATGAGGCTTGTATCCTACATTCTTCCTACCTCGCATGCAGTTGAGCTTGTGAGGAGGGTCATAGAAGCTCATTCAATCTCATATGGCAATCTGTACAGCATAGCTCTGATGGCAATAGCCTACATTCTAGCTGGCGTTATCAGCTTCAAGCTTGTTGAGAGGGAGGGGGAGAGAAGTGGAAGCATATACTCCTCGTAAGCTTAGAGAATCGCTTTACTCTGTTTTTGTATCATCTTGGTCTGAGGTGAAGATATACTTCAGGTACAGAGCTTCCATGATAATAGGCCTTATAACAACGCCAATGTGGGTCCTCTTCTTCGTCCTAAACTTCAATTTATTCCTGCCCCCAGCTTATAGAGGATTGGTGCAGAGAAGCTTGATGTGGTCCTTCATTTTTCTGGAGATGTTCTCAGAGGCTATATGGAATCTTGGCATGTCCTTGAGGAGGATGAAGGAGATGGGGATAATAGAGCATGTGATAGCCACAGGAAGCTTGTTCTCCACGCTTTTGGGAAGGCTGAGCAGGATAATTACAGACACTATAATATATGGAATTTACATGATTTTATTCTTTTATCTAGCTCTAGGGGTTGATATATCGATAAGATCCCCTGTTCTATTTCTGATATCAGCTGCAATGGCGCTGGCCTCCTGCTTCGGCTTCTCATCGATCTTCTCATCCCTATCATATGGAAGAAGGAATGTAGCTGCTCTGATAAACATACTCCAGTTTCCGGTGATGATAGCCTCGGGCATAATCCTTCCTGCATGGGTTCTTCCCCCTCAGCTGAGGATCATAGCCTTAATATCCCCGCTAACATATCCCTTTGATTTGATGAGAAATGCAGCCACAGGAGAGCAAACACTGCTCGATATCCGTTTAGAGCTATTTTTATCTCTGATATCAGCTATCTTCATGATGCTGATTTCCAAGAAGTTCATTGAGAGGGTTGAGAGAAAGGAGATGACAGGGGAGGTTCCAGGAACCCTATGAAACCCCCTTATTTTCCTCATTGGGATATTAATCCTGATGGAAATAGGGGAACTCTGAAATGTGATACACCTCTATAGGAGGATTTCTGAGCTTCACCCTGTCTATGAAATCCTTCTTATCCAACGAGACTAGAATTGCATTGTAGTTCAGGGCCACTTTGAGGTAGAGAGCATCTATTGCATATATGCCATATTCTGAGCAAAGATCGTATGCTGAGACGCAGAAATCTTTATCACGATTAACCAAAAATCTTGGATTTATCATCAGATCCAAGCTATTTTTGCAGCTTTTGCTGTGCTTAGATCCACTTTTCTGGCCAATGTTCCGCATACCTCCTGGTATACTATGCTTGGTTCTGCTAAGATAAATGAATCAGATATCATCGAGATCAGATCTACACATTTATTGCTGTAAGTCTCATCTCTCTTCAAAGCGGCTATGAAAATATTCGAATCCAAAGTTAATGTTTTTCTATCTATCATGTCTCCTTCCTCTTCTTATCTCGTCTATAACTGATGGCGAACCTGACCATTTGTTAGAGACAGCCTCCCTTAGATCTAGAAAGCTTTTTACACCGGATCTCATCCTTTCTAGCTCTTCCTCTTCTAATGTTGACTCTTTCAACTCAACAAGTTTAGCAAGAAGATCCGCCCATGTCCTACAATTTAACTCAGCTTTCAGTCTCTTTAATCTCCTGAGGAGATCTTTAGGCACATTCTTCACAAGGATAGTTCCCATAGGATCATAGGGACAAAGGTATATCCAGAATATAATAAAATTTATTCAGGAAATACCCGGGAGTTATGTTTTCACATTTATGGGCTTTATAAATAAATTTTAAGTTATTTACTATATAATGCTTATATATTAAAAACAGGTGAAAATGTTGGAGCTGGATGAGATCCATTCCCTTAATACAAGGAGTTGAGGTGGATTATTGTCCTCTCTGCTTTAATATCCTCAGAATTGCGTTGATAAAGACATCCAGCCTTTTTCTCACAGCTTCCTCTTCTATTAGATCACCTTTTAGGGAGGATCTTCCGAACTCCGTTGACTGCAGTAGTAAGACTTCTGGAATACGAGGAAGATTGTAGAAATCATAGAGGAGCTCATGAAGCATCATATCCGCACCGCTTGCAAGATTGCCAATCACTATGAAGCCCAGTATCTTTTTCAGATAGTCCCTCTCGAAGTCCTCATATCTCCTTGCGAAATCTGTCTTTCCCGGAATGTGAGCAACTCTCATGTCCCATGCCCTGTAGAGTGCGGGAACATGTCCTCCATAATTTGGGATTGCAAATATTATGGCATCAGCTCCTTCGAGCATCCCATATATCCTCGGCACATCGTCGTTTATGGGGCATCTCTCCTCCCTTCCCCTTATTTCAAATGCGTAGCACTCATAATTGCAGTGGCTGCAGGGAAGTATATTGTAGTCATAGAAATTGATTAACAGGATATCGAAGCCCATCTCACTCAGTTTCTGAAGGCAGTACTTCATGCAGTGCAGGCAGTTTCCCTCCTTTCTTGCGCTCACAACAACTCCAGCAACTCTCAATATCACAGCCACGAACCTTTACTCGATTAAATAAAAGTTTTTGTTCAATAAGAGTTTTTAACTAATATTTAGGATATTCTGAATTAAAAAAGAAAAACTGCTGGAACCTAAAGCTATACCTTAAGTTTTTATATGATAAAGTGTCCATTAGGTGATGGTTAGGGCTTCCAGCAGGCTGAGGAAGGAGATGCTCGACCTTCTTGAGAGGGATCTCGAGTTCAGATATGCAGTTGCAGGCTACCTGGGAATTTCTGAGATGTTGAAGAGGCTTGACAGCCTTGAGGAGAACATGACAAAGCTTTGGGAGAACCAGAATAAGCTGTGGGAGGAGGTGAAATCTCTCAGAGAAGGCCAGAATAAGCTGTGGGAGGAGGTAAAGGGGATTCATGCCAGCATAAACAGGATGTCCTCCACTTTGGAGAGGCTCACATTATCGGTTGAGGATGAGGCCAGGAGCGTGATAAAGCACAGGATAAAACAGGATCTGAACATTGATATGGAGTTAGACAGGGTTTTCGTCGACTCAATGGAGATAAACATATACGGGGCAAATAAAGATCTATGCGTTATAGGTGAAGCTACTGTCAGGCTCGGGAAGAACCTAATTAAGGAGTTGATCGACAAAATTGAGCTTCTAAGGAAGAGAAGACCGGATCTACTCAGAGATAGAGTTATAAAGGTTATATATACTGATTATGCTGTTCCTGAAGCTGTGGAGGCCGCTAAAGACAATGGGATATGGCTTTTAAGGTGGGACAGGGATCTGACTCCTCTGAAAGTAGAGAGCATGGGAAAACAGTGAAAATGAAGAAATTTTTAATAAGAGAACACGTTTTATAAAAATGGACACCCAGAAATCCAGAGCTTTAGCTCTGTGGTGAATGGAAAAAGTTTAAGTACAAACCTCTTCTGAAATTCATAGTTCGGATGTTCCGAGCCCATAAGCATAGCCCGCAGGTTAATAAGACCTATGGAATGGGGGCTATGCACAAAGATATAAATAATGAAACAATAAATTCTGTGTGAAACCTTATTTAACTCCCATAAGGAGTAATCGCAAAATGGACACAGAGAGACTTCTAAAGGATCTCAGCTACGACTTCTATAAACATGTACAGAAAGCGGATAAGCCTGAGGAGGAGAACTTAACTTTTTCAGACATTTTTCCTGAGATATCAAGGACAAAAAGGGGCTATTTAGCCAATGAAAAGCTTTACAGTCACCAGCTCCGCACCGTGAAAGCCCTCAAATCTGGGAAGAATGTGATATTGATAAGCGGATCCGGAAGTGGAAAGACGGAGGCATGGTTCCTCTACTCAAAGGACGGAAAGAGGACGATGGTGGTCTACCCAACTTTAGCCCTGGCAAACGACCAGATATCTAGGTTAAAGGATTACTCAGAGGCTATTGGTCTGAAAGCTGAGGCAATGGACTCCATGAGGAGAAGGGAGATGAAGAGAGTATCATCCTCGGATATCCTGATAACAAATCCTGCTTTCCTGATGACGGATATGAAAAGATGGGTTTCAGGAGGGCCTAAAATTCTCTATGGATTCGCTGAGAGGATGGATCTCCTAGTTCTGGATGAGTTCGACTTCTACGATCCAAGGTGCATCGCCCTTCTGGTCTCAATGATCAGGCTTTTAAAGCTTCTTTCCCCCAAGAACTTCTCAATAGCAATTCTAACAGCAACTCTCGGGAATCCCGAGGAGATGGCTGGAATTCTCACTCAGATAAACGGAAAAGAGACTGAGATAATAAGGGGAAGGCCTTTCAGGCCCGAAAACAGGGTTTATGTTGTCATCGGGAAGGATCTAAGAAGTGCGTGGGAGAGGGTAAAACTGCATAAGGAGGAGATATTAAGGGCAGCTGGAAGGGATATAGCTGAATCCATAGATGATTTTGAGAAATTTAAAATAAAGTATTACTCTATAAAAGAGATAGCAAGATATCTGGGAATAGAGCTGCCAGAGGCATATGTGGACCCTGTTGAGGTGATAAGCAGGTATGCGGAGGATGATGGAGTCACAATAGTTTTCACAAGGAGCATAAGATCTGCTGAGGAGCTGTACAGAAGGATGTTAACGGAGCACCCCGAGATATCGCACAGAGTTGCAACACATCATCACCTAGTGGACAAGGAGAAGAGGGCTGAGATAGAAAGGCTTGCAAAGGAAGGAATCGTCAGAATACTGATAAGCCCCAGAACTCTTGCTCAGGGAATAGACATAGGGGATGTGATAAGGATAGTCCATCTTGGCCTTCCTCCCTCAGTCAGGGAGTTCAAACAGAGGGAGGGAAGAAAGGGGAGAAGAAAATGGATAGAGTACACTGAGACCGTGATATTTCCCATTGGATCATGGGATAGGGAGCTCCTCCTCAGGGGAGTTGATGTCCTCGAGAAGTGGAGCAATATGAGGCTTGAGATAGCCCTTGTTAATCAGGAGAACAGATATTCAACTCTGTTTGAGGCAATGTACAAGTTCATGTCCCCCTTTTTCAGGGAGAAGATGAGCCAAGAGGAGCTCAGCCTGCTGAAGGATCTCGAACTAGTGAGGGGAACTGATCTGACAAAACTGGGAAAGAGGGTCTGGAGAAATCTCAATTTCTACGAGTTTGCACCTCCTTACGGAATAAAGAGGCTGCTAATAGCGGAGGATGGGA
Organism: Candidatus Methanodesulfokora washburnensis; assembly: GCF_003947435.1. Lineage (GTDB taxonomy): Archaea > Korarchaeota > Korarchaeia > Korarchaeales > Korarchaeaceae > Methanodesulfokora > Methanodesulfokora washburnensis. Next base: position 10,587 of record NZ_RCOS01000160.1, on the reverse strand, counting down.
TCAGCTTCCTTCCAGATATAGGCTACTGCGATCTAGTTGAGAGATTTCAGATAGGATGCATAGATCACAGCTCCGATGGGATAGTGAAGAGCCTGAGGAGAAGGGGAAGATATGTGACAGGGGTCGAGCTTGTGCCGATAACAGATCTGAGAAGGGTGGAGGAGGAGCTAAGCTACACTCTGGAGGAGTATGAGAAGGTTAAGCTCTCCTGGGGGGAGAGCCCCAGTGTCCTAGAGGATTACAGAAGGGGGAGACTTCACTCAGAGGTTATATGCGTGGTTGACCCACCTGTATCCGGATTCGGTCTCTACAGAAAGGTTCCAAACAGAGCATACTGGGTTTTGAACGGTCCTCTCAGGCCAATTGTAGCGGGGGACAGAACTTACTTCATAAGAGATAGAAGAAGCCTTGAGATAGTTGCTGAAACTGGAGGAAGGTATTCAGACTACACCTACGGATATTCCATAGAGCTTGACCCAGCGGAGAACATGACATGGCTCAGGATAGGCCTTGCTGTCCTCTGTATTGTGCTAAGACAGGTGTTTGGGATAGATCTCAGCTCCTTGGAGTACAGTGTTGCAAACACGGGCAACAAAAAGCTGATGAGCATACATGAGCCCAGATGTGCAGGCCTCCTAGAGAAAATGGACTGGCAGAAGGTGAGGGATTCAATACAGAGCTTTATACCTGATGAGATAAGCGAGATAATGCTCATGCAGATAGATGATCAGGCACATTTTGAGTTCATATCTGCTGGAGCAAACTGGGATCTGGCAAAGAGGTATGCAGTAAGGGCTGTTGACTACATAATGGCTGAGAGAAGGATACCAATCGAGATATCTGGGATAAAAATCTCCATTCCAGCCCCTTCTAAGGCACTAAAACTGCTCTCAATAGACACCTCTTTAATAGAATTCGAGGATGTAAAGATCCTTTACGTGTCCGTTTTCGATGGGGAGAAAGTGATATCTGGAAGGTTTGTAAGAGAGCTCGTTGAGCTTGTTGAGTCGGATGAGGAAGTGATAAGGGAGATACAGAGATCGCTGGATTCGGGCTTCACAATATTGGCCTATGATTTTGATTCAATTATAGAGGAGATTAGGCCCGTCAGCACCAGCCTTTACTACATGATGCTGGGGCTGAAGGGATCCGGAAGGGTGAAGGAGCTGAGGGAAAGGGTGAAGGAGATTTTTGGGGATCCAACCCCTCAGGACATACTGAGAATGCTGGGGGATGAGAAGGTCCACCTGAAGGATGTGATATCGGAGATCGGGTCAAGCGACAGGATGTTGAAGATGAGGGGATCCGGGAGATGGAGAAGCTTCACAAACTTCTTGGATGAGAAGGTGAGAAAATACCTGCAGGACAGGGTCTCCTCCATATATAAGCTGGGATTGTTCATAAAGGAGATGGAGAAATCAAGTCCAGCCAAAATTCCTGCTAATTGACGGCTTTTCTCGATCGAAAACTATCTGCTGGAATGCTTGTTAAAGTTATTAATTTTTCAATTTTTCTATCGAAAAAAAAAATATTTAGCAAGTTGAGTACAGGAAGGGTGTTCGCATGAGGGGTAGGTTGCTTGCAGCCGCCCTCTCATCTATGATGATCCTTCTCCTCCTAGCTCCAAATGTCCTCATGGCACAGCCAGAAATTCAGACAATGCACAGCATTGCTGTAAAAGGGGATTCCTTTGATATAAAGCCCCTAAAACCCATTGTCTCCTGTTCTCTGGATAAGTGCCATCACAATGTCACAGTGATAAAGAAGGAGAGGGATCATCAGATACTTTCAGTGAGATATGAGAGGGAGGGCAGGGTAAACGAGGCCCTTGTCGACATAAGAGGAGATCTGATAAGAAAAGCTGAGATGAGGATATACCTGAATGGAAGTGAGTACAGGGTGGATGTGGAGAGGACACTGCTTGTAAGCTATCCTATTCCAAGATCTATTCCAAGAAGTCCAATTCCAAAGGATATAATGTCCTCAGAAGCTACTGTCCCAGAAAAGCCTCCAATCTCAAGAAGCCTTAATATAAGCCTTGTGAGGTTCTCCGGCAACTTCTCCGCAAAGTACTACCAGATCGACTACTCATTCAGATCCCCTGAGGGAAACCTGTCGGTATCCACAATCCTCCTTCCAAGCAAGGATGCCTATGTATCTGCGTTCACGACAGTCAGGTATACGCCTGTGAACAAGAAGGTCACCTCTCTGGAGCTAGTAAACCTTAGTGGAGTGACTCTATCGCAGATGTACAGAACTCTTGGGAATTTGGCTGAGAACCTTTCAAAGATGTATGAGAAAGGGAATGAGACAGTTAAAAAGCAGCTTCCTCATGCATATTCAGTAATGGCGAGGGAGCTGAGACATTTAGCAAACATAATCGGGAATATAGGATGGATTAAGTGGATCGACAAACCAATATTGAATGCAAAGGCTTTAATAAGCGACGATTGGATTTGTGAGATTGTATGCCTTCTCGAAGGATTCTCAGTTTGCACAGCTTTCTGCATTCCCTTTGATGTGTTATCAGGAGGAGCTGCGGCTATAGCCTGTCATATAGTCTGCGAGATTCTATTTGAACTTATAGTTTGTTCTCAGCAATGCCACTGGTTTGGCTAAAGATCCCTGTCACAATGTTTTTATTCTTGAAAGGAGTACAGGGATCGTTTATATGAAATTGATGAAATTATTTGCTTCATGGAGGAGGATCTGGATCTACCTTTCCATACTCACCGTTCTCTTAATGTTTTCTCCAGCATTACTTCCGAGCCACAGGGCACGCCTGTTGATCATGAGCTATACAAAGCATCTCCATGAGCTAATATTATATATAGTTCTTTGTATTGTATTATTAATTCCAATATCACATGTTATGTATATTGCTATTAAAAGCAGGAAATTTCCTCTTAAATTGTTCGGGTTCCTCATGCCCTTCTTTGCACTAATCTTGGGCTTCTTTCCCTATATTCTCTTCTCCTATGCCGAGAAATGGATCCTTTCCGTCCTAGTTATCCTTTTCTTTGGCATCCTAGGATCAGCTTTTCTAATGTTCATGATGAAGGGGGCTGCGGATGAGGTTGTGCGCAGGAGAGTTGGCTTCTGGGCACCGAAGTCGTGGAAATATCTGTGGGCCATTTTCTTCCTTCTTAGTAACACGGTGCTGTTCTCTCAATTTCTCCTCGCCTATTTTAACCCAGTATTTCAGGAGGTCATCCTGATATTCACAAGGCTCCCTCATATTTTAATATCATATATAATATTTTGTGCCATTGTACTAGTTCCAGTATCGAAGATCCTTCAGTCCATAATCAACAGAACCAAGTTCTGGGCTGAGCTCCTCGTCTTCTCCCTATTTTTCATCTCTTTTGTCCCTCCTTTCTCTTTTCTTTCAGCTTTAACTCATGGGGAGGTCAGAGAAGCATTCACAGGCTATCTAATTGGAGCTCTTATATCTGCTATAATGGCTGTGCCCCTGTATCATGTTTTCCTGATAAGGAGGGAAAATCAGCCATAATACTCTTGTCAGGAATAGTTGGGAATGTGGGATGGATTAAGTGGGTAAATAAGCCTATAATGAATGCTTCTGCATTGATGAGCGACGATACGGCTTGTGAACTTGTCTGCCTTCTCGAAGGATTTTCATTTTGCTTTGCTATCTGTGTTCCTGCTGAACTAGCAGGAGGACCTCTTGCTCACCTTGCTTGTGATTTAATCTGCGAAATTATATTTCATGTTGTCGTTTGCCAGCAGCAATGTCAATAGCTAGCAACCGCTTACTATTTTTATTTTACATTAGGTACTTAATGCACATAAGTTTTTATTTTCAAGAGAAGTGCAGTAGGAGGTAAGCTGATGACACTGATGGGATTATCTGCTTCGTGGAGAAGGATCTGGATCTACTATGTTGTTCTCATCGTTATTTTAATACTCTGCCCATACTGGCTTCCGGGTAGAAAAACTATAATAGAGTTTTATGCAGAACATGTATATGAGCTAATATTATATATAATTCTTTGTATTGTATTATTAATTCCAATATCATATGTTAGCTACATTGCTTTGAGAGACGGGAAAAGTATTCTTCTTTTCATCATACCCCTTTCTGTAATGATCCTGGGCCTTCTCCCTTATATATCTTTCTATTATAAAAGTCTTCAGCTTCTCTGCATTTCAACTATTATTTTCTTTTTTACTACAGGAGGCATTCTTGTTGGATTTCTCATGAAATGGGGGACAGATGAGGCTATGCAGAGGAAGGTCGGTTATTGGGCACCAAAATCATGGAAATATACTTGGATCTTGCTCTTCTTTTTCACAAACTTGGTGCTTTTCTCAGACTTGTTGCTCTTTCCTCTTTTTAATCCAAGGTATATGGAGCTAACCTTAATATATACAAAGCATATCCATATATTGATATTATATATAATATTCTGTGCTATCCTACTGGCCCTGATATCAAGGATGATCCAGTTTGAGCTGGGCAGAACTAGGTTCTGGAGGGGGCTATTCTTCTCCATCTCATCGACAACTCCATTTATCCTATCATTCCTCCTTATCGTGGCTTTAACACATGGAGCTGTCAGAGAGGCATTCACAGGCTATCTAATTGGAGCTCTTATATCCGCCCCAATGCTGGCATTTCTTGCACATTTTGTAAGGGAATAGTGAAAGATGTGGAGATTAGGTGGATAAATAAGCCTATAATGAATGCTTCTGCATTGATGAGCGACGATAATTGCACGTCAGCTTGTGCCGTAGTTTGTAACGTAGCTTTCTTCTTCGTCACGCTACTGGCATGTGGAACCACTGGACCGGGAGTGATCGGTTGCGGGCTTGTCATGACTGTTATAGGAGCTGTTGTTTGCGACAATATCTGCACTGATGTATGCTACGGACCGTCCGAATGGGAAGAGTATGACCCAATGCAATTCGACTGAGAACTCTTCAAAAATGTAGGCAGCTATCCATAAACTTTATTAAGACGCATAAAGTGATGTGCAGCATGTCAAAGAGGGCAAGAGCGCTGCTGTATATCATTCTTGCAGTGGCTTACTTTGTGTTTAACTTTTTCCTTTATCGAACAAGGGAGACTATTCTATCTTCTCTTTTTTTGGGTCTTTTTTGGGGTTTTTCCTTTCTCTCCATACTTGTTGCTTTAGATCCGGATTTCATCTGGGATAAAAGAGTGCTCAAAGGACAGATTATTTTGGCTATTATAATAATATGTTTCTTCACATTCCTCCACAAAGAGCTTATAATGAAAAATTTTGCCTCCTTTCTGCTTGAATTTATCATTCTTATTTTTGCATGCTGGATCTTCATAAAATTCCCACGCTTATGGAAGAAGAGAATCGAGAAGCAGGGATAGTCGAGGGGGTTGAGTGGATTGACAAACCAATACTGAATGCAAAGGCTATAATGAGCGACGATACGGTTTGCGAGCTCCGTTGTTGACTCTATCCTTCAGTCGAACTATGCATAATTGTAGGTGAGGTAACTTCGGGCATTGGAGAAATTGTATGTGAGATAATCTTTGCCATTATATGCAAGATTCAATGTGACGCTGAAGAGTATCCAGGCGTCTCTGAGGATTATCCATCCGACTACATTGGCAAGCTTTTATTGCTTTCATCACCTACACTAAGTTTTTATTCGCTCTGCCTTTGAGGTGTAGGGATGGAGAGAAGGAGGCACATGGTTAGATATCTTTCACCTTTTTTGAAAAGTATGAAAATGATAGAGCATATGTGGAGAATGATTGTTAAATGCACATCAATAAAAGGGGCGAAGAGAGAATGCACAGCGAGGGAGATCGTCATCAGAGATTCATTTTTTGCAACTCTTCTAGGCATGTTTGGCTATGCCCTTCACGCCCATTATGGGACCGCTGCTGGGCTCCTATTCTTCCTTCTGCTCGCTTATCCCATTCTCTTTCTCCTTCCCCTCGATATAAAAAGGGAGGTAGGCCCAGATGCCCTTAGCGAGGGGATATTAGCTGGATATATAGCTGTTATATGTGCTGGAGCAGGTCTTATCATGCTTCTTGCACACCTTCTCCCTGAGATACGATTATACATACCACTCATTCTTTCATTGTTTATTATTTTTCTCATCTATGGAACCTTCAACTTTTTTGAAGTTATCCTCAAAAGATGGCTACGCTGAGAAGCTCTTATAGAAGATACACTCATTACTGTTATATTTCATTAGCAGTGAAATGAAAGAATGAGCAATAACTGATTGGGTTTGCGATGTGGCTCTGCATGGCTAGTATTCTGCATTCCGGCCGGTTTTATTGGCGGCGTACCTGGAGCTATCTGCGCCATAGTAGCCGCAGTGTTCTGCTATCTTGTATGCGAGTCACAGTAAGGGAAAAGTATAAATAAAGTGTTTGAGGGCATAGGGAGCGAGAGCCGATGCCAGAGCTATCAGGATTGTGGACAAAAATTAAGACGGATAGAAAGGCAGCAGTTGGATTCCTTGTGGGATTTACGACCTTGATCTTCCTTTCCTTCTTCGTTCTGCTTCACATTCGCAAGCATAGCATTGCTTCCGCTCTTTATGTCTCCTTCCTTTTTTCCAACTTTGTCTCCTCCATCTCACTTATATCCCTAAGGAGGATTGTTGATAAGAAGGTTCTCATTGGATTCATCATCTGGGTTGCTTTTTCCGTCCTTATCGTCTCCCTTCTTCTTCCGGGAGATTGGATAAGCCTCATCTCCTTATCCATAGCCCCAGCAACTGTCATCATTATTTTAATTTTATATTTTGCTATAACAAAGAATCAGAGAGTTCATGAAGAAGCGAGGTTTGCATCATGACTCAACAATCTGTTTTGCTCTTTGTGGCTGGTGATCATGAATTTACGATGTCTTGATCGCATGCGCTGGCGTACCTGCGTTACCATGCGGTATCTAATATTCACTGCTGGCATGTCTGTAGCTCGTGGGACAAAATTTAAAAGGAGTGTGGTGGAGATGAGCAGGGGTTTCGTCGATACCATTAAAAGAGTAGTTGGAGATTTCTGCAGCAACAGTAGTCCTTATCATGGGAGCAACAAAGTGATATAAAATCGGCAATCCACTCCCTAGTAGGATCGGTATCTGCCTCAATACTATTGTTACTTATCGAAACTGAAAGCTTATGCCGGAACATATACCACCTCACCATCCTTGGCTTCTTTTTTAATGCCATAAACACCCTCGAAAAGCTTCCCGTTCAGAAAGTATTCTTTTAGCACTGATAGATACTCTCTATCCACAGGAAAGCTGGAGGCAAACTGTAGAGCTTCTCTCAATGTCAATTCTCCATTTTCCCGTGCAAGTTTCCAGTAATCCAGAAGGATGGGATAACGCCATTTATAGACACCTGATATCATTGCTGTGTTGAATTGAGGGTTTGTGAATGCCCAATACCCTATTCCATATTTTTTGCATAGCTCTGATACCTTTTTCTCCAGCATGTAATGATGCATTTCAGATGTGGTAATTCTGGCTCCGAGCTTCCTTCCATCGACAAAATAAATTTTTTCATATAGAGGTATTAGATATGAATATCTCCTGCTTTTCGCAAGCGCCCTTTTGAGTTTACTCCAGATAAACCCGGTAATTTCAAGAGGGGCCATTATAACACTGTGCACACCTGCTTCTGCCGCATCCCCGATTATCTCATCTATATAGTTATCGGTCACATGTGGAAAGTATGGCGTGATATGAAGGTATGTGTCAACTCCGATTTCTGACAGCTTCTTCAGCGTAAGAATTCTCTCCCTTTGGAGAATTTGGGAACGCACAATTTTACTTCTCGGAACAAAGGGCTCGACAAGCTTTGTGAGCTCATTGTCATAGGAGGTCACCGTCATGCCGACTCCGATGAGCTCTTTTTCAGCCAGCTTCTCGATTATATCAACATCCTCCAAGATTAAAGGCGATTTTGTCTCTATGAAGCATGGAAAATCCTGCCTGTAGCATATCTCAAGCAGCTTTCTGGTCAATCTATATCTCATCTCTATTGGCTGATAGCTATCGGAAATGTTACCAACTATAATTACACTTTTCCTTTTTGCCTCCTTATGCTTTGTCAGCTCTTTCTCAAACAATTCTGCTGCATTCTTCTTCACATAGATCTCCTTTGAAAACAGAGCTGGGCTTGAACGCATGTAGTAGTGGCTGCATGCTGCATAGCAATAAATGCAACCGTGAGTGCAACCTCGATAAACGTTTGCTGTTAGCCTAAATGGTAGATATCGCATAGCGAAGAAGCCATTCTTCATTTTATTTATAATACTTTTAGATGACATCTCCACTATTTTCATTTTTACCACCATAGTAAAATAAAGCTTAAAATTACTGGAACAAATTCTATGCTCAGAATCCGCCTACTCATCTATGACACCTGGCCTTCTTCTCCATCTTTATATCTGTTTATCTCCGAGTTTAGTGCACCGAAGCTATCTAGTTGCTTACTTTCTGTTCCACATAATCCTTTAAACCAAGATTCACATACAACGGCTACTAGTGGTAATTCAATCCTTATTTTGTTGGGCATTAGTGAAGATCTCTACCACATAATATTTTCTTCATTTCCAACATAGATGATAAAGTAACCATTGGCTTATAAATTTTTCTTTTCCGACCATTTTTCACTTTTACCACATTAAAGGCAACATCCATGGAGGAAGGATTTAACTAAGCACATGAAGGAGCTCGAAGATCCATTCTTGGAGGTGGTTTATGGCTTTCATTAACAGCAGCAATCAAAGGCCGGCTGGAGGTGGCCACATCGTGAGGATCTCGATCGATGGGACCACTGGCTGCTCCTTCATGAGGGTACCTTCAAGCAACAGCTGAAGAAGGCTCGGCCTCGGGGGTTTTAGCTCATGGACTGGTGCATCCTCGGGAAGGCCTGCTAGCCTCCTGGCAAGGTTTATTGCATCGCTTGGAGCCCCTATTTCATCTATTAGCCCTGCTTTAAGCGCCTCCTCTGCTGTGAATGGCCTTCCGCTGAAGACCTCCTCATCTGTTATGTTCCTGTGGGCCATCAACTCTCCTCCGTTGGCATTACCCCCTTTTCAATGGCTTCAAGGACCAACGCCCCTGCTCCAACAATCGCAAGCAAGAATCCCACTATCGGGCCAAGTAGCACCATGTACTTGGTAAAACAGTAGAACTTCCTCACTCCCGCCCTGCACATGCTAAACCATCCGAGAATCTCGAATATCCATGATCCAATCCCCAAAATAAGGCCGATTATCATGAGAACCATCGTTATCATGACGATGACAATGAAGGAAGGGCTCGTGGGAAGCCGTTCCAAGGAACGATAGGGAAAGAAGAACACATAAGGGAGCTGGAACAATAGGACTGTAAGGAAGGCGAGAATAGTGGCATTCCTCAGCCTTCCCAAGTCCTTTTATCATCTCCTCTTCCATAAGAGGAGAGGAAGAGGAGATGATAAAAGCTTTTTTTTACACAAAATTGGGGAATTGGAAATTTAAAAAGCTTTCGAATAGATTTTTAACAGGAAAGATCTTAATAAAAAGTTTCAATTTTGTGTAAAAAAGCTTTTATGCCTTATTGCTCTATGTCCTTGAGAGCATGATAAGAGCCAACATAAGTAAGGAGCTGGAGAGGAGATTTAGAGAGCTTGCGATGAGGAGATTTGGGTATACTAAGGGCTCTCTGCAAAAAGCAGTGGAGGAAGCAATTGCAAGATGGGTCTCGTGGGTGGAGGGAGAGGAGTTGAGGTTCGAGGGGGATCCCGTGGAGGCCATTGACGGAATTCTTGCGGATCTGGAAATAGATTCGGTGGAGCTACAGCACAAGCTTAAGAAGATCTGGATCTCAAAGGTGCTGGAAGATGTATCTGGTTGACACGAACATATTTCTGGAGATCATGCTCTCCCGCAGGAGGAGGGATGAATGCAAGCGCTTCTTGGAAATGCTCAGAGATGGCGCAATCTCGGGAACAGTGTCCGATTTCTCGATTCACTCCATAATGGTGCTCTTGGACAGCCTCAAAAGACATGAGAAGCTGAAGGCCTTCCTCATGAGCTTGACCGGATATAGAGGCTTAGTTGTACATCAGACATCCATAGCAGAGGAGGTTAGGGCAGTGGAATTGACCGAGGAGAAGAAACTGGATATAGATGATGCTATACAGTATGCAGTTGCTCTCTCCATTGGAGCGGAGGCCATAGTGTCATTTGACAGGGACTTCAACAACTTGGAGATACCGAGAGTAGAGCCAGTTGATATCATCAGTAGGAGGAAGGACTATTAATAAACACAACTTTTTATGTCGAAAATCTATCAGACAGGACAAGCTTGGCTTTTGCGTCAGAATCATGATACAATTCCAGAAATGAGCTGTTTGTAGCTTTTCATTAACTATCAATTAATAAAATATATTAAATGGAATTTCCATTGACACGAATACATTGGATATTTTTAAGCTTCCCTAGCCACGCGAGATTATGGACAGCCAACTTCACTGGTTCTTCAAGCCACGATCTGTTGCTGTTATCGGTGCTTCATCAAAGCCGGGTAAGATAGGACATGAATCCCTCAGAAGTATGATCACCTCCGG
>NZ_RCOS01000147.1 GCF_003947435.1 Candidatus Methanodesulfokora washburnensis | reverse complement strand
TTCCCTCCTTTGAGGAGAGAATCCTGAAGTAGCAGGGAGTCCTGAATTTTATGGAGAACTTCCTGACCGATTTCGCATTCTCAAGAAAGCTCCTGAAATCGAACTCCCTGACTGAAATCTCGGTTATTATCGCCTTTCTATCCACAAAATTTATGGAATCCTTGGAGATTATCGCATCCCTCAGGATCTCAGAGATCTCATCCTTCATCACCGTTATTTTAAACCTCCCCTTCATGGGGCCACATTCCCTGTAGACAATCCTCCCGCTCTCGACAAATTCCACAGGGGTCACGGAATAGGGAGCTATATCCTTGCTTGAGTGAAGATTCTCAGCCATCTTTTCATCAACAGATTTTATGAGATCGAAGAAAATTCCCCTGACTGCATAGCCTGAAAATGATTGAAATTTCAGGCCCTCAGGGGAGATAAAGCCCAGAGAGAACTGGGTCAGCAAGGAATCACCTGTTCATATTTAAAATCCTTTTGCATAAAAACATTGAGTAATCGACGAAGGAAGATAAAGCTGCCGAAATTTTTCAACGGGACTTTTCGATGGGAAAGAGATGGTATAGTTTAAGTCTTGCTCCCAGGTTTTTCTTGATTCCTTCTCTTTTATCTCTCTCAACATCTATAACAGTTTCTAATAATTTATCTGAAAGTTCCTGTATGTCGCTTTTTTATCTTCTCGCTCATCCTATCACTTTTTAAGTCCTTAATTAACTCTCTCCTGAAATCCCTCTATCTTCCTTCCTTAAGCTCTTAAATACGACTCCCACGTGCTAACATTAAATGTGCGGTGTGAACTCCGTAATTGATCACGGTGATGGATACCATAGACTTATGGTGGTCAGAATGCCGATAATCACGCCAATGACGAGACAAGCTCCACCGAGGATGATGATAGCCAGGCCCAATCCCTCATCAAACTTTCTATAAAGTTGGACTCCACAGAATATTGAGATAATTCCGAAAACAGGAGGCAGTATGAGTAAGGCTACTATTGCTGAGACGATTCCAAGGGCAAGATAACCATTTTTGCTCATCCTCTTCTTCTCTACTTTTACTTCCTCCATCCTCTACCTCCCGTGTTTATCTGTCATACTAAAGCTTTAAGTTAAAAACTTTTTTGTAAAAAATCAAGAATTAGAAAAAAGTAAATTAAAGTATTAATTTTTTATAGAGTAAAACTTAATAGAATCTGTCCTTCAATATTTAACGATAAAACTTACCATAGAAAACATGCACGATAGAACTGTTTATGTCAATGAAAGGGTTAACAAAGGAGGATGTACGCATGATAACTCTCTACAGAGATGATGGAGAGATCAAGTGGGGGATTAGCGAGGGCATTAAACTGCCTGCCTATTTGCGGGAGTACATCAGACTCATATAAAGGGAAAAGACATACAGTAGTAGGATGCAGCTGAGCACCTATTGTAATGTTTCACCGAGAAGTGTAATCTTTTCAATAATACTATAATTAATGATCTCCAAGAAGCTGAGTATAAATTTTAAAAAGATACTTTATTTCTTCTCCATAAAGCCCTGTCTCGCCCCCTCTTATCATGGCCACATATGTATCAGATGCCATCACTATTGCCGAAAGCATTCTAGCCCTCAGCGAAGCCCTCAGCAGAATATCAGAGTCTTCGATAAAGCTGTGAATATCCTTCTGAACTTCATGGATCATGACTTCAAGATATCCTTTCTTCGGCCATAAGAGCTGTCCTGCTGGCAGCTTATAGCCTAGCTGTGCGAATCCCTCATTAATGATGGATTCAAGCTCCTGAGCTGGTACATGACCGGAGAACCACTGCTTTGCCTGTTCTAATCGCTCACTAAGACGTGCCATAGCTTGATGATGTCTCAGAATAGCTATAAGAATGATATAGCGATCCTCTGGACTGATAAGTTCTTTCAGTAAATTGTAGGCGACTATGTATGATACTATCTCATGCCCACCCGCTCCAATACATCCTTTAAGTCTATTCTGTGCCCCATCGTCTGCTTTTCCTATATCATGAAGAAGACCTGCCAGAAAAGCCTGCTTTTCCATGTTCAACTTGAGTGCAGAAGCTAGTTTCCTAGAGTTTTCAGCAACACCAAGCAGATGGTCTCTTAAGGGCTCATTGCACCAAGCAAGGAGCTTATTCATCATGGTAAGCCCACCTCAGGACTGTAGGCACTTTCTCTCACCTTTAATCCAAGGAACTTACCTTCTCGACTAAGCTTGTGCAGATTAGAAAGAGGTCTTTGTAACAAGCTCCTGAGGTTCAATGTTCTCTCTCCATTGTCAAGAATCACAACTGCACGACCATTCCTGAGCTCCAATATATCTTGGTGTTTATTTAAATAGTCCAGAGAGACTGTAACTACATCATCTTCTACTATTAAGGGTATAAGAGCAGCATCTTTCAGAAGAGATCCCCTCATATTATCATCCAACTCTCCCAGAATATCTATTATGTTCTTCTCCACCACAAACTGAAGTTCTAGAAGACCTTTAAGCAGCAGTTGCACATTAAAATCTATTTCAGGGGAATATGAAACAGTAGCTAAAAGGTCTATGAAGCTAGGGCCGCTCTTTCCGAACCTCCAGTCTAGGAAATATGTTCCAGATTTCAGCTGTCCGAGCACAGCTTTTACGGATTCGGCTGGATATACTTCACTAGCGGATTTAAGGCTATCCTCTGAGATGCTAATTATCACTTGAGGCCTTCTCTCCTCCCGTTCTAATCTTTCCCTCAAATTTCTAATTGCTCTTCCAGCTCTTTGAATCAGGCTGCCCGGCGGCGCCACTTCCGTCACTACGGTATCAAAGTCAAGGTCTGCTCCTGCCTCCAAGCATTGTGTTGAGATGAGAACAAAGCTTTTATTCCCCAAGAGATCATTAACTGTTCTTAAGACAGCCTCTCTATGCTTTTCCGCAAGTCTTGCATGGAGCAAAAGCACAGGAACATCCACAATCTCCTTTATCTTTTTGTACACATCGACCGCCCTATGCACGGTATTGCAGAAGACAAGAACACTTTGCGAGTGATCCAATGCGCTCAGAACATCCTTTTCCAGCCCCTCCTTTGATACCTCAGTCAGAGATACTCGACTATATTTGTCATAGAGCGAGTCATAATCCTTATCTAACCCGTGTTCAACTGTATATTGCACGGCTCCACTATAATATCTGAGGCCTCTCTCCCCTAGGCAAAGATGCAACACCACTTCTATTCCCTTTCTTTTAAGTTCCTTCTCCAGATATCGAAGCACTTCCCTAGATAGAGTGGCTGTAACGAGAACTGTCGGTCTATCCATGAAGGATAGTGCCTCGAGCGTGAAAATCATGCTTGTCAGTGCTTTTTTCCACTCGCCACTTGTATCATCTACCTTATCTATTGAGAGGACTAGGTGCACCTCATCTAACAACACGCCCCCAGCTGCCACTAAAAGCCCTGTGTCCCTATGAGCATATATATGGGAAAGTTCGGCAACAGGAGCCACATACATCGAGGTAAGAAAGCTGTCATACGTGGTCACAGCATAGGGGGAGAACATGTAGGGGGACTTCCTGACCTCATGCTTCTCAATCTCTCTGAGCATCGCCTGATACGAGATTAAATTGATGGGAACTCCTCTATCAACAGCATTAGAACAGACATTAGAGACAAGAGCCCTGAGCGGAAGCACATGAACTACTCTGCCCCATTTATTGAGGAGCTCTCTCCAAGAATAGTGTACAGCACTTGTCTTCCCATAACCAGTTGGCGCTACTAGCACGGAGATTCTTGAAGGTCCTGCATCGAAAAGAGCATCCATTATCCCTGTTCTCATGTAGACACCCTGATTTTATTAGCCCACTCATGCTCCCTCATATTCTTAAGAGCACTTTCTATCCTATCCTTGGCATCGCTATCCTTGGTCAATATAGTGACCCCTTTGCATCCCTTAGTCTTCCAGTAAGCTGCTATAAGGAGAAAGGCATCGCTTTTAAGCTCCTTGTAAATATCACCAATGTCCTCACCAAGCTCGAAAAATCTACGAATTTTGATCAGTACTTCCCTGTCCTCAGTCTCTGTACACATACGCTTTCTGATATCTTCGTATCCTTTTAGTCTAATACTGAGTTTAAATTTGTATAATAGCGATCTAGGCATTATCCTCTTTGCCCTTCTCTCAAACTCTTCTATGTTACCCTTCTTCACTTCATCCCTGAGAAGCTGAACTATTACCCTTTCCTCGCTCTGTAAAAAGTCAGAGAATCTTGAGATGCTTTCTTTCTGCTCAAGCAAATCTAGGAAGAAGCTTGTATCCAGCACTATGCAGTGCACTTCTTATCCTCCTCCAGCTCGAGCTCCCTCCTAAATATCTTCCAAGCCATTTTTGTGAACCTTGATTCCTCTATGAAGCCCTCTTCGCTGACTTTACGTTCCTCTAGTTTGAATCCTATCTCAGATCCTACTGTCTCATATACCTTCACTTCTTCGGGTTTTAATACACCTTTTCTAAGAACCTCCTCGACTCCTAGCACGAATGCCTCGCTATGAGTGGCAATAACAAAAACGGCCCGGTATTGTCTAACAATTTCAGCATACAGCTCCGCTAGAAGATAAGTTGTATAGGGATCTAGGTGAGCTTCCGGCTCTTCTACACTCAAAAGAGGTTTTTTATCCTCCAACTTGAAGATTGGAAGCACATGAAGAATAAGCCAGTGTGCAATTATGTTTATCATCCCACTAGAGGTGAATTTCCAGGGTAGGAACTTGCTCTCCTCTTTCCCTTTAAGGGTAACAGAGGGGCCATACACCGAATGATCCATGAACTCTATGTCCTCGAGCTCTATAATCTCACTACTAAGCTCTCTCCATGATCTCAGCACTGCTTTCTTCAGTTTATCGAGCAGAACTGGATCCGGGGAAAGACCTAAATTTTTCTTTACAAGCCTGATGAAAATGGATGAGGGTGTCCGTTTATTGTCATAGTTCTGGAGGAACTCATTCGGATTCGAGATATTCAGCCCTTTTATATTGGTTTTTGAAATGTAAATTTCCTTGAAAGATCCGTAGCCCACTTCTGCTGGATGCCTAGTTGGCAGCTTGACGTCGAGGGAGAAAGGTCCTGTCATATTTATGTAAAAAGGAGGCTTTTCAATCACCTTCATCCATGGGTTGACTCCACGTGATTGACAGAGTTCTACTGCGAATACAGTCCTTCTCAGGTAATCTTGGACCCCGCTTAAGACATAGCCAGAGCTCTTTCTTATGCTATCATCAAGCTCGGAGAGAGAGCTGATTGGCTGCTCCAAGAGATCGAGAGGATCAAGAATATTTTGTCCATCAATCTCCACTTGGTAGAGGCTACTCCACAACCCCTCTGCACCTAACAGTCTATTCTCAAGGCTATCTAGAAGCCTCCACTCGCTCACTAACGATTCAGCTATTCCGAGAGAGCCCAAGGAGACTGAAAGAAGACTCTTGCCGCTGAGATTCGGCCCTATTAGAAGAACAAGACCCTGTTCCGGTAAAGTGAGTTTAGATCCGGTAAGGGGACCGCATGCCCGAATTTCGAGCTCCATCATTTCCTAAATCACCCTACTTATAATCATGTTGACAAGTCCTCTCACTGTATCCAATATTCTATATGCTTCATCACGGGCTTCATCCTCCTCGAGTCCATCCTTCAGCCATGCTGTAAGCACACCAATAAAGCGAATCCTCCAGTCTTCAGTCTCTATAAATCTCTGCAGTTCATAGAACTGCTCACTAGGAATAGCATAACCTGGTTCCACAAGGCTACGCAGGAAGTTTCTGTAAAGCACTGCGAATCTCACAAGCCTGAGCTCTGAGGCGAGCGCCTGATATTTACGAATTAGCTGTTGCAGCAGGATACCAAGTTTTGCTGTTTTTTCTGCTACAGCTCTCGCATTACTTCCAAATATTTGCCCCAATCTTGCGTCGAGTAATACTACTTCCCCAGCTGGAAGGGCTTCGATATATGCCTCCTGCATCCTCTGGCCAGCTAATCTTATCCCTCTGATTCTAAAACCTCCTCCAATCCCAGCATAACTTAGAGGATGTGTGGTTCCATAGTAAGCCCATAGGGTAAGGGACAATCTAGCAAGCTCAGAGTCCTCGATAAAGAAACCGGTTTTTCCTACATGCCCTTCAATAGCTTTAAGAATTTCAGAATAACACCTCAAATTAATATAGTTATATCTAACTCCTCGAACAGGTTCGAATTGAACGTACGTTATCAAAGTCTCCTTTCCCTCTGGGAGACGTTCAAGATGTGCCATTGAAACAGTAGGCAATATGTGCGAAAGCATCCACCAACCTAGATCAGCCCTCACATCAAATAGAGCTTTCGAGGCAGGACCTGTTGACTTAGTATCACGAAGCCCAGAGAACCTACCCATCTCATATATGTTTATACTCCTGACGAGAGAGGGAAGCTTCATCCTTCCGGATCCCTCTATCAGCTTCACCTTACCGTTGAATTCAATGTTCCATTTAGAGGAGAGTAGATCAAGCAGCCTCCCTTTATAATTGTTTAAAAAGACTTCACAAAGCCTCTTAAGCTTCTCATACAGCTTTCCCTCGACTGGCTGTGAGCCGAACTCTTTAAACAAGCTGTCAAATTTGGCTGTATCGCCTGAAGGTCCGATTGTCACAGGTGCTACTTTCATTTCCTCGTATTTCTTAATGCCAGACTTAAGAGTGTTAAAGAGAGCGAACTCAAGTTCTTCGCTGCTCTTGAACTTAAGATGAGCCTCAAAGATCCATGGGTTCTCCCCAAATTTGACCTCCTTAAGATAATCATGTACCTTCAGAATAACCGTGCTCAAGGAGTCGACTAAAAGCGGTAAGTTCGGTGCTCTGATTATCTTTTCCTCATCATTTCCCCTTGTCTCATTCATTCTTAATCACCTCCTGCGGAACAATTACAGTCTCATCATTGACTCTTACTGCCACAGCACCCTCATGCAATCTCACTCTTGTTTGTGTAAGAGGTATTACAAACTCCTCCCAGTTCTTCGCCAGATCTCTGGCAACTCCCAGCTCGTAATGTTCCAGAGAGGGTTTACTCAACACCTCCTTTAGGAATTTTCCCTCAATAACCTCGCCAAGCGATGACGGAAAACAGTAAAGAGTTTCAATTTCATTATCCCCTGCATTTAACTCCACTTCTGCTATACGAACATCTGAAACAGAAACTGTAGATTCCTTATTACCAAGTGATGTAATGGACCATATATACTTTTCTATATCCCTAGTTCTTGTAAAATAGATTACGTAAAGATGCATTGAGGGAGCATAGATCTTTCCATGTGGTTGAACCCCGAAAAGAACCCTCGAACCTGGATAAGCATGCTCTCTCCTCTGATAAGGAGCAATAAGTGCTCTTATCATGTCTCTAGTCTCTATTAGGCCGAGTATTGGGCCGATAAACCTTTCGTCAGCTAGGGCTAAAGCAGTCCATGGAACATCTTGAATTAAAAGAGATGCTGAACTATAAAGTTTCCCCTTTATCATAATAGTCTCTGGCCACTCTTTGAAATAGGCAACTGCTCTTGCTAATGCCCCTAAGAGCGAGGTAGGAGGTGGAATGAGAAGAGCTGGTTGAGATGCTGAAAATACAGGACGTTTTACTGAATAGCCCCAGTGTAGCTCGAGAATCGCTTTTACAGCATAGAGCATATCTAGTCCCTTTATAATCTCGCTAGCAAAGCTTTCTTGACGGCATCGAACAGAGTTAGAACGGTTTCTGCACGTTCTATTCCATTAACAAGACCCTCACCATAGCCGAAAAGCTGCACATTGGAGCTGAAAAGATTTGAATGAATAGCTCCTCTTCTGGCAGTTGAAGCAGGAAAATTGGCGACAGCAGGAGAGGATATAGTGAAAGGCGGATAGCTTGAAACAGCCGCTATTATAGTCTCATAATCTATGACTGGAGTGAATCTCGAAAGCTTAGCCCCAAATATCTTGCTGTCGAGCATTATTGAAAGAGCATCTATCGCAAGATTTATCCTATTCTTGCGCTCTTCCTCATCTACTGCTTGTTCTACCTTCAGCATGCTTGTCATTCCGATTCCTCCAACATCAAGGTTAAATGTGAGGGAGTAGACGGCAGATCCAGTCTCAACGTAGTAGATGGCTTGACCTGCTACTTTTTGTCCCTCCTTTGCCGTCCTTGTTGGGCTATGGCGTACGTGAAATTGTGGTTCTAAAGCCACGGCACCGGCATCAAGGCTTTCAATAGTTGGGATCATGTAGCTTACTTGAAATCTTGATGTGCGCTTTACAGGTGGATCTCCAGGATAGAGAAAGCCTCCCAAATCCTCAACAACGCAATTTCTCACTATTTCCTTCTCAATTTCATGCGGATTGTAGTTCTTTCCTTCAATTAACCTGACTAGTCCTCTTTCCCAGTCCTTTGAACCGAAAAGATTCAGATCACAGTGTTTTAAGAACTCACTCTTTTCGCAGAATTCGCACAGAGGAATTTTATCTGCAGGATAACGATGCTTTGCAAGTTCTGCAATCCACTGTTGATATGCGTGTGCAATGTTTTCACCGCTTAAAGCTGGCACTATTCTAATTACATATTCCTTATCTCTTCGGTAGACAACTGTAGCTCTTCTATGTCTCGTCACATTACCAACGCTCTCGACCATGTTAAGTGCTTCAACATTCACAAGCATCCGCACACCAACGCTAACAAATGCCCCTTTCAACTTTTATCACCCTCCTCTCTTTCACTACTCTCTTTCTCCGAACCTCTCCAAGAAAGTGCAAGAACTGTTGCTCTCCTCATGATCTCCAGCCCGCTGACAAGGTCTACATCCAGCAGATTAAGAAGCAGCTTCACACTTTCCTCCTTTGCTACATAAGGTCTAACATTCTCATCCAATGTCTGCCCTGCATCTAGAGTGCTCTTCGAAATCCGCAATGCCTCATATAACGTCGTTGAGACTGTTTCCTTGCCTGCAGCATTCGCAATTCTATCCGCAAAAGAATACTGGCGAGCCCATATAAATCTGCTCAGCATCTTAGCAACATCCTCTACAGCTTCACGTATCTCATTCTCCACATTCTCCGGAGGTAGATTTAACATCTTAGCCAGCTTTTCAGACACGACTTGAGAGATCAATGGCATTTTTTTCACCCTCCTACCACCTCTGGGAATTCTATCATGCTTCCTATCCCCAGAAGCTTTCTCAATACTTCCTCTCTCGGTTTCATATCTACCCCCTTAATGATTATCGCAGCTTCTTTAAAAACGTTTCCCTAAGTTGCACTTTCGTGCTTTTTCTTTGCAACAGAAAGCGTTACTGTGCATTAGAGTTACACATTGCTCTTTAACAACTCGCCCAGTTTGGATATCGTATACTTATTTTCATTTTTATCTAATAATCCTTTTCTGTAAAGAGCAAGGAGGCTTCTGTACACTGTGCTTCTGTCCCTTCTAACAACGCTCGCTAGATCGGATGGAGTGTAAGAATTTCCGGGTTCCATGAATTTGAGCAATTCCAGCTGGGCTCTTGTCAGTCCCACAGAGAGGAAGCC
>NZ_RCOS01000135.1 GCF_003947435.1 Candidatus Methanodesulfokora washburnensis | reverse complement strand
ATAGTTGTGTTAAGCGAGTCGCTCATGCGGGCTATGGGCTACATGCCCATAGCAGGGGCTGATAGGGCATTATGCCCTGGTCTTGACACAGCCCTGAACCCGGTAGGATGAGGCCTCAGGCTGACAAACCGGGAATCTCCCGGCTTTAGCCGTGGAGAGTGTCAAATCAGCTCCATCATGCAGGTCTATCAGGCCTGTCTGCAGGTAAAACCCCTTCCCTGGAAGTGGTACTATGCTTTTGCCGCTAAGATCTGGGGAGTAAACCGGAATTGCCGGAATCACAACAAGAAGGAGGACAGCAAATTTCGTTGCCTTGGGAATCGATGCCATATTATCTGCGGAAATTCGGTGCTCTTCCTTAAATTCTTTTTAGAATCTAGTTTAGGAATAATTTATAAATGAGACTGTATATCCTACTTGGAGGAGATCTCAAAACGATTTCCTGTTCTCAGGAAGAGCGGTCTTAATCCATGAAGAAATATCATCCAAATATTGCAAATAAGGGTCAGAAAAAGGTGGATTTTTGTGAACTCTATCAGCTGATGGGCATCTAGCAGTGACAAAAAGCCGCCATGGCTAGAGAATGTTATTGGAGGATTTAAACTGTATAATAAAGGCCTGAGAGTCTTAATTCAGATCTAAAAGCTTCCAACTCATTGCAGGTCAGAGCCCTAAATATTTGCAAATCACCTCACCCTCAACTTAAGCACAGCCCTCTTTAATGCCCTGTCCGCCACTAAATACTTATTATTTGACCTCTCGATCATTCCAGCACCCAGCAAATTCTTAAGAATTCTGGATACCAAGGATTTGCTTAGCGTTGTCCCCCTTCTTGCCTCAAGCTCTCCTCTTATCTCCATCCAGGAGGCACCGGTTGTAGTTTTCGCCAGAATCTTGAGGACCTCCACATAAAGTGGAGAATTGTAGATTCTAATAAATGAGCTCACATCTCTCTTCCATAAGCTTATGGCATACCCTATTGTGCTATTTAATGCCCTCTCGTGCGAGCTGCCTTCCGTCCTTAGCAGGCCGTAGTGAGAGACAAAGCCAGGAATTCCGGAGAGCTCCTCATATGCCTCCTCTAGCTCCATTTCATTGAAGCTAATTCCACTTTCAAGAAGCCCTTTTTTCAGAAAATCAATAGTCTCCTCCTTTCTCCATCTTGGAATATAAATTCTTTCAAAATATCTTGCAAAGCTGGGTTCCGCAGCTCTAGCAGGACTTATGACCTTCTCCAAAAGCCCCGGCATGGAGCCAGTTAGGACCACTGATATCCTGCTGTAGTTGTTGTGGATCAGCTGAATTAGACCTCGGATGTTAATGCCCTTTAAAAACGCAAGAACTTGAGCCTCGTCAAAAACTATTATAAACTTGTCATACTTTTTATTTAGCTCTCTTAGCAGGGATATCAAATTCGATTGAAATGCACTGCTTGTCACCTTGACATCCCTTATCCTCAGACTGATAACTGAGATATTAATCTGGGCTTCTTTTTTCAACTCTTTTTCATTAAACCCGATTTCTGTTGGAACTAGAGCCTGAAGACTCACTGCACTCTGTCCGATATATGGAGACAGGTCGAAGTATAGGTATTTGTAGTTATAGTGCTTTAGAAAGGTTTTCACAACACTGGTTTTGCCAACTCTCCTAGCACCAAGGACAGCAGCAAACATGCCTCTATCGGCAACTTTCTTCAGCTTTTCAACAGCATCTCTATGACAAGCGCCGTAAAGCTTGGAAAGATCGTCTATGGGCCTATCGTAAAAAGCACGCATGAGTTCATCCCCATGAACCGATTATGGGGCAGAACTTATAAACTTTTTTTGACTAGAATGAGGATCGATTTCCCTCCTCAATTCCTTTATAAATAATTCATAAAAAATATTTATCTTTTTGCTATTCTATCAATCCGCCGTATATTGTATCAATCCCAAGCTCCCTCGCCCTCTCATACGCATCTCTGTCCAGATTCACAGCAACTAGGATGAGCTTCTCAGGCTCCCTGTTCAGTATTTTCCTCACTATCTCGGATTTCTCCTTGAACCACTCGACATCATCTAGCTGTGCATGAGATTTAACTTCTATGAAATATGTTTTCTCATCATGTATGTAAACATCTAGGTCGAGCCTTGTGCCCTTTCTGCAGTATCTGCCATCTATGTCCTTGTATGTGAACTTCTGCACTTCTCCCGGCTCTATTCCCCTCTCCTGAAGGGCATGTTTGTATATTCTCAGGACAGTCCTCTCAAGATCCGTCCCCCACCTCCTCCCAAGGGACCCAACTGCCACCTTTAGCTCCCCGATTGCAACAGCAAGTTCCTCGACTCTCTCCGATAGGGTCTTTATCGCCTTTGAATGCTCCTCTATTACTTTTGAGTGCTCCTCTATCCTCTTTTCAATATTTTCAAGCCTGCTCAATATCTCATCTAGTCCTACTAGCCCTCTAACTGCCAATCTAAACTCCTCATCTGTCCTTAGGAGCTCCATGAACTCCCTTCTCAGTTTCTGTCTGCTTTCCATCTCCCCTTAAAGAAAGAAGTTATATAAAAATCTTGATGAATGCTTTCTGTTCATCTCTTTTTTGTAGCTATAAGCACGATCACTGCTGTTATCAACCATGAAAATATTCCAATTAATCCAAAACCTCCGTAGATCTCATCCAAGGGAGTTGGAGGCATCATCTCGCTGGGAAATGCAACGAGCAACGTCATTTTCCATATCGCATTTATAGCTCCGTGAAGGGAGACAGCAGGAAGGATGCTTGAGGATATGGATGTGAGCCTGAGCATTGGTGCCGTGAATGCAATGCAGAGGATAGTGAAGAGGGGAATTCCAGCGGCTCTGATATGGGGATAGTCGAATCCCAGCAAGATTATGGCCGTTGAGTGCCAGAGACTCCATATCGACCCTATCACAATCGTGCTCCTGAGGTCATCCCTTCTGCCCATGAGATCGAAGAGATAGCCTCTCCATCCTATCTCCTCACCTAATGCATAAAAGGAGTTTATCGTAATAGCTAATGGATAGTCAGCAATAAGTCCTACTATCAGCAAGATCCTCGCAAAATCCTCTTTTATAAGCCCTCCACCTCCCTTTACAACTATTTTCACAAATTTATCGATGGATAGAACCCCAAGAGCTACTGATAGCAGAAGGAATATTCCAAATGCAAGATATACTATAAGAGGGGCCAGAAGAAAGTGCTTGATCGTCCTTGCGCTGAAATTTACGTATTTCTTAATGGATTCCCTGACACTTCGTCCTTCAAGATGCAGGCATATGGCTGTCGCAGCTGTGGGAGCATACATCCTCAGTAAGCCCCATACAATCACAGCCAAACTGCTTATGAGGATGTTCTCGGGCTGAGGTTGACTATAGAGAACCTTTGCTGTCAGCGGTGAGCTGCAGAGAGCTAGATCCATGATAAGAGCAAGTCCAAATGACACAACTACATAAATTGAAATTAAAGATCTGAAGCTCAATAATTCACCCCTGCTTCCCCTCCTCCCTTATCTGGGATATAAGCTTGGCCATCGAGCTCAATGGCGATAGATCGTATTCAACGGATCTCTTCACCCCCCTTCTCTCCCACTCGACCTCAAACCTGAGACCGCTGTATCCCCTGTTGACCGATATCTCAAGTTCCCCCAGCTTGAACTGGACATTGCTGTACTGGGACAGATTCACAACTTTCAAAAACGAGATAAATTCATCTGGGCTTATCTCGAGCTGTTTCATGAGGGCTTTTATGAAGTTCGTGAGCTCCTTAATATCATCCTCCATAAGCTCACGGGTAATGACCATTTTTAAATTTTAGGTCTGATTTGAATATAAAAATGAAGATTTTAAGAAATCATACTAAGGATCGGAAGTTGTGCTCGTGAGCTATAGGTGTCTCTTATCAAGATTTCCTGTCAACAATGACCGAGAGATTGTTGCTCTAATCAGCTACCTAATCTTTATCCTTCTAAATATGAAGAGAAGGGTGTTAAGTCCTATCAGCACTACAGCTAAAGTTACTGTTATAAAGGCCATGTAATTCGCTTTGCTTACTTCTTCCTCCACAAGAGAGAACAGGAAAAGCGCCACTAAGATAAAAAGGATTATGCTAAGGGCTACTGCTAGATTAATCCCCTTCATTGAATCACCTTGACAAAATTAATGGTCATTGTGAATCCTGCTTCGCCTTAATTCTCTTCATCGTATAAGCAAGAACTGCAACAGCATAGGGAAGCATTGTCACTGAAAAGCTGAAGATAATGAACCAAGGGTCAGCGTTATAAGTTCTTTTAAGAAGCAGCATGAGGGATATTGCGCTGCCAAAAACTATGGGTCCAGATACCGCAAGCACTATCCTGCTTGAGGGATCCTCAGGGTTCATGCGTTTAATAAATATAGAATAAAATAAGCTTGCAAGAAAGAAGCTATTTGTGAGAGGCCACGCAGTTCCTCTGTGAAACAGGTATGCATCCATGATGTAAGAAGATATTCCCACTATGATTGCACCAATTCCCCACTTGATGGCCTCCCTTCCAGCTGCCAACTTTTCACCCCCAACTATCTTACTGTAATCACCATAAGAAATTAATTTTTAAAGATATCTTAAGAGGTTTTAGAAAGAAATTATATTTATTTACATACTTGGCTGCAAGTATATGAACATATAGCCCGAGAGATGACAAAACACAGTAGAAAGCACAGAAGTATGTTGCCACCAGATGCTATATCGCATGCAGGCTCGCATATTAGCTCTACATTATATTCACATGTTAAATCACAAGCTATCTCGCATGTATAGGGATCCACATCGCTTATCACAGCCTTTGCTTTCAAAACAGGTCTATCGATCCATTTCATCCACTTGACTGTGTTGGCAAGATGCCTGAGCTCTCTCGCCATAATCAGGTATCCCGGGGCGAGCTGATCTCTTACGGTCTTATTTCCCCTCTCATATACTCCTGATAATCTCTCAGCTATATCCTCAAGCTTTTCATACATTTGAGATAGTGTGATTGTCTCGCTGAGGTTCACGAGCTCAAGTGAGGTCACATTCTTCTTGGCAGGAGTGTATAGGACTGTCGTGAATGCTGAGATATATTCATCCCCTCTGGGGATGAGAAGTGTTGATACAGTCATGTTTCCCATTGGATGCCTGAATGAGTAGTCGATCTGGTAGTACTCCATTGTGATATTCCCGGAAAGCCTCATCAAACTCATGTTAAGGCTTCTTGATGCGGGTACAGGAAATCTTTTCCTCTCCTCAAGAGGAGCTATAGGAGGCCTTCCGGAGCTTATTACAATTCTCTCTGCATGCAGATAATACTTTGTTCCATTTGTATAAATATAGATTTCCGCACCCTGCCTTAAATCCCCTTTTATATCAACAAGCGCCTCATTTTCAACTCCTTTTACCGAGTATTTCACTGAAAGAAGAGTTCTATTTCCCTCCTTTTTAAGGATTTTAACCGTTCTGTTACATGAGCATTTTCCCATGATCTCCTCTAAAACAAGGGGTTTTATTTCAACTCCTCTAGAACTGACTATTATGCTGTGCTCCGTCCCTACTGGCTGTGCTATCAGGATATTTGGCGATATTAAAATGAGAATGAGAACAAAGGAGAGCAGAACTACTGGAAGCTCCCTCCTCATGCGATCACCTTGAGCAGGTGAATTAATCAAATATTTTTTTTCGATAGAAAAATTGAAAAAAGGAAAAATAAGAGTTTCACATTATTTTTTCAGCTGGTATGTACAATCCAATGCCTAAGCGCCGGGGATATCTCGATTTCTCGCCTTCTTTGAGCCTAATTCAACACTCATAATATTTTTAAGGGGGAGGGAATAGATATACGGGATGGAGATATTCACCCTAACAGCTCTTCTGATAATAGCTGCCTTCTTCCTGATAATAGTGGGTATGCTGCTCCTCCTTCTGCATAGCTTGAGGGAGGGAGGAAAGGTAGAAGGAGGAGGAGTCCTTGTAATAGGCCCGTTTCCGATAGTTTTTGGCACAAACCAGAGGATAGCGAGAGATCTTATGATAATAGCCCTGATATTCATGGTAGCAGTCGTGCTTCTGTTCCTCTTCATGCTGAGGTGGTGAGATGAGGGAGATGGGCCTCATGATGATATTCCTAGGAGTTCTCCTTTTCCTTGTAGCGGTAATGCTTCCCATGTTATCGCTTGCAAAGGGAGTTGAGATAAGCGGAGGGGGCTGCATAATCATACTCTTCTTTCCAATATGCTTTGGCTATGGAAAGGCATCTTCCCTGCTTATCCTTGCATCTATAATACTGGCGATAGTGCTTATGGCCTTCAGCTACCTCATCTTCAGGACTATTTCCAAGTATCCAGAAGAACAGAGATCAATGCCCTAAGATTTCAGCATAAGATGCTCTCAACATTTCTAACCTCCTTTTCTCTGAGCTCAAATGTCCCATCCGCAGATCTTATCCTGAAGACAAGGTAGCCATTATCCTCACATGCTGTCAGCGCACTGATCTCCCTGAATCTCTCTATTTCATCCAATCCTGCTGATCTTAGCTTGAGCTCGCTGGACACGACATCTATAACTTCATCTACAGCTTTTCTGACGTTACTTCTTTCAGGAAGCTCCCTTCTCATCTTAACAAGCTTGAGAAAGACTTCCTTTAAATTTTCAGCTTTCTCCAATACCTCTTTATCTGAGATGGGGAAATCCTCAGCTCTTTCTCTCAGGGAGAACTTGTACCTTATCAGGTGTCTTACTGAGTGATAGAGATGTGAGACTGATTCCAGATAGGATCCTTGGAGGTACTTCTCTATTGCTAATCCTAGGGCAACCACAGCAGATCTTCTCAGGACTTTCCTCGTGATATCAGTTATTTTAACCTCTTTTGGGATCAACCGGTAGGTGCCATCATCGTAGAGGACTATTCCCCTTTTAAGCATGAAGCTGAGCGGATGTCCTTTCTCGAAGACAGCTTTTACGCTCTCCTCGGTGAGAACAGCGGCATCAACCCTGCTTTTATCTATATAGAACTCAAGATAGCCTCTTGAAGGCCTATCAGCTATTACAAGCAGATCCACATCGCTCACGCCGGGAACAAAATCATCAGCTCTGCATGCGGAGCCGAACAAGATGATGGATTTGACCTTTATACCCTCTTTTTCCACCTCTTTTCTAACGAGATGGCATATCTCGTCGAGCTTTGTCCTGTCCATCCTGCTGTTTGTGGCATGCATATTAAAAATAATGCATGAAATTCAGAAGGCTAGCAATCACGTTACTCGATCAAGATCTTGAACTGAGTTAGAGCAGGGAAAATCCTCTACCCCTATCGGAAGACTTTGCTCGTGACTCCTTGAAAGCTTCTTATTCTTCTCTTCGAAAAATTTCGAAAAATTCTGAAAGGATAGTAAATTACCTTATAATTAATTTAAATAGATTCAATCTTTTTATTTCTCATTTCCCATTTCCTCGATGCAGAGGACAATTGGCAGGTTTCAGGTCATGGCACTGCTTCAAGCAGCCAGATACTATCTTCTGAAAGGGGATTTGGAGAAGGCAAAATCCTTCGGGCTCAACAGAGCGATATTTTATGCTTGGGCCAAGAGATCAGGGAAGCCTGTTTTTCAGAGAAAAAGGACAGCAGGAGCGTCAGCTCCATCTATACCATCCAGAGCGAGGGAGATAGAGGCCTTGGGGAATGAGAACGCATACGTGAACGATGAGGGATTTTTTGTAATAGGGAGTGAAGTTCAGAGGCCGGAGGATTATGATAGGGAGATTGTAAGGAGGATAGAAGCTGTAATTCCATATGAAGAAGCGTGGAATGCAGCCATAAACTACTTAAAGTCTTTTCCATCAGAGGTTCTTCTTGATCAGAGGAAGTTTTATGAGAGAGTTTATCTTCCTGTAAGAGACAGGTTTGATGAGATCCTGAGAAAGTCTAGGGGAGGCCTAGACTTGAGCTAAGGTATGGGCTTCCTGAATATAAATGGGAGTTCTCTGTCCTCCTTTATCTCTGAGTAAAACCTCAGTATCGCATCCTCTCCCACATCTATCGGACCCTTTATCTCCACCAACATTATACCACCTGGTTTTCAAAGATGTCCGGGAACTATTTTACTCAATCCATGTGAATGTCCTAACTCTGTTCGAAGTTCATCGCCATGGATAAGATATCCCGATGAGTGAACAGGGATACTCCCTCTAATGAGGGGCCCTCCCTTGCCACAACTATTTTCTCTCCCTCCTTTGGTGCTCTCTCCAAGAACTTGATGATCTCCTCTCTGGCAATATCTCCCATTTTCACCTCAATTGCTGCCACTA
>NZ_RCOS01000119.1 GCF_003947435.1 Candidatus Methanodesulfokora washburnensis | reverse complement strand
TTCCCTCATCATCGTAGACCTTTGCTATCACATCAACGCTGTAAGTTGAGGTCCCGAGGGAGATCGTGAAGGGCTGCCTATACAAGAGCTTTGCCTCGTAGATCTCAACTCTCTCTATCAATAGATCACCTCTTCTCTAGAAGATTTCCTTATTTTAAACTTTTCAGGAAAACTTTTTGATCTTATATTAATCTCTTAATTTACTGTTGAGAATATTTGTATCTTGTGACATTATATAATTTACCGTTGATTCTGTCAAGCTGATGGATATTATAAAATCCTTCAGTATTTTTAGTGTTATCAACGTCCTTTTCCAGCTTATTAATTTTCCAAATGTTGAGGGATTTTATTGGAAAAGTTTTTATATAACTTTCTGTTTGAACGTCAGAATCCAAATTCCTAATAGAAATTGTCTCCTATGCCCAAAATGTCCCCACAAGGTCTATTCTAGAAGCCAATTCTAGAGGTTTTTAGCCAAAAATATAAGGAACAAATGTGAGTATTTTGAGAACTAGGTTTGATAACTGTTTTTTCCTCAAAAATAACTTTCTGGACAGAGTTTTCTTAGCTACATTCCGGAAGCATATGGAGCCCTCATGAGCAACTATTTGTTTCAATATTCTTTGCCCTTCCCTGATAAGAACCAAAAAAGAATTTCATAAGAGACATGACACTAAAAAAGAGAGCTAAATAGTTTTTTCCCTAGTGGTAAACTTTATATTGATTCCCCCTTTCCCCAAAGAAAGGGGGAAGAAAATGAATTCCTCTAGGAAAGTTGCCTATATATCGGCCGTGATTGTTATCATAATACTGGCAGTGGCTGTTGCGGCACTCTTCAGGCCATCACAAGGACCATCTCAAGCTACTAATGTGACTGCCATAAAGGGTGTGATTAAGATAGGATTATCCACACCTCTGAGCGGGGGATCTGCATATACAGGAGATCAGCAAAGGAAAGGGGCCATCATGGCTGTAGAAGAAATAAATGCGCAGGGAGGTATTAAATTAAAAGATGGCTATTACAAGGTCGAGTTGGTTGTTGGAGATGATGAGTCGAAACCCGCTACTGGTGTAAGCGTTTTTGAAAAGTTTGCAACACAAGATAAAGTGAATATAGTTATAGGCGAAGTTAATAGTGATGTAGCTCTGGCTATGATGGATGTTAGCGCTAAATACAAAATACCGTACATTACCTTGGGAGCTTCTAGTGATGCCCTTACTAAGAAGTTCCTGTCCGATACTGATAAGTATAAATATTATATAAGAATGACACCTTATAGCGAAGAAGCTTACGGAAAGGCATCTGTTGTATTTCTCGAGGATGCCATTTCTAAGGGATGGTTTAAAATAACCAGTAAAAAGGTTGCAGTGATCGCTGAGAAAACAGCATACGGCATAGATAATGCCAATGCTTTTAAGAGATATGCAAAGGAGAAAGGTTGGGAGATTGTTGTAGATGAATTATTCCCCACAGATCAAGAAGACTTCACGCCCATACTATTAAAGGTAAGAGATTCAGGAGCAGAGGTTATTTGGATGATTGGGACATCTCCTGGGGCAGCTGCTGCACTTACAAAGCAATTCCAAGCAATGAGGCTAAAGATATACTTTTTAGGTGTATATGTTACACAACTCCCGGCATATATTAATCTAGTTGGTAATAGCTCTGATGGGCTCGTATGGACTCTGAACTCCTTATGGAGTGATAAAGTACCAAGAGTAAAGGAGTTCATGGAAAAGTTTAAGGCTAGATGGGGCGAAGCATCCATCTCAAATGCGGGCTTGACTTATGACACTATCATGATGATAAAGAAAGCTTTAGAAAAAGTCGGTGAAATTGATCCAGACAAGTTTATAGAAGCCTTTCTAAACCAAGAATATGAAGGATCCACAGGTTATTACGTCTGGAACAAGACACTCCATTGTCCAGAATGGGGACCGGACAGAGTACCCTCCTCCTTTGGACAGATCCAATGGGAAGGAGGTAGTTATCATCATGAGTTCTTATGGCCTATAAAGTTCTTCCCAGATGCTAAGTTCAAGCAGCCATGGTGGTTCCCGAAAGGGTAAAATAGGTCAGTAGGTGGGAACATTGCTTGACTTGTATTCCTTCTTTCCCTATCCTTCTTTTTTGCAAATTCCTCCCTTCAACCCAGTTATGATAATGCAACTTGCTGTAAATGGACTTATAGATGGTCTTTTCTTTGCGCTGATGGGACTTGGGTTTTCTATTATATTAGAAGGGATGGATCTATTTAACTTTGCACATGGAGCTTTTTATATGGTGGGAGGATATATAACTTATTTAGTTATAAAAAATGTTACTCCAAATCCTATAATAGCGATAATGTTTTCTATTATTATTGCATTCATATTTGGTTATGTAGTAGATCTCCTGAT
The DNA here is from genome assembly GCF_003947435.1 of Candidatus Methanodesulfokora washburnensis. Taxonomy (GTDB): domain Archaea; phylum Korarchaeota; class Korarchaeia; order Korarchaeales; family Korarchaeaceae; genus Methanodesulfokora; species Methanodesulfokora washburnensis. The sequence goes on along the minus strand of NZ_RCOS01000119.1, from coordinate 7,624 downwards.
GTTAAGGCCTATTAGAAGAAGAGGAGGGGAAGGTTGGGCATTGGCTGGTCTGATAGGGCTTTTAAGTCTCTCTGTTGTACTGGAAAACTTAGCGATATTAGTGTTTGGAGCGGAATATAAAGGAGTTCCACCTTATGTTCGAGGTAATGTTGTAATAGGGGGCGTTATCATAGATCTTCAAAGAGCTGTTAGCGCTTTGATAGCCGTTATGTTGATACTTTTGATATATTTGTTTTTCAAAAAAACAAAATATGGCAGGGCAATGAGAGCACTGGCCCAAAATAAGGAGCTAGCAGAGATGTCGGGAGTTAGCCCTGGAATAATGTATCCTATGATATTTGGGCTGGGTGTCTGTTTAGCAGCAGCTGCAGGTTCCTTATTAAGCCCTCTATATTATGTTTCTCCTACAATAGGAGCATTTCCAGGCCTAATGGCATTCATTGTCGTGATAGTCTCTGGACTGGGATCCATAGGAGGTCTCATTCTGACAGGCATACTCTTTGGTATTATTAATAGTTTTACTGCATTCTTTTACTCGAGTGAATGGGGTTATCTAATTGCTTTTACTATAGCAATTATGGTAATTACATTCAGACCAAAGGGGTTATTTGGGGTGAGAAGAGAATGAGAAGCTTTCTTAGTTTGAGAGATTTAGTTATTAAGAACTGGATATTCATAATTATATTACTTGGATTATTGATTCCATTGATTACTTCTGACCAATACATTCTCCATATCTTAATTCTCTCCTTTATATTGGCTACTTTGGGAGCAAGCTGGGACATGCTAACAGGGTATGGAGGTTTATTCAGCTTTGGACATCAGGCATTCTATGCTATTGGAGGATATGCATCCGCTATTATATGCATTAACTATGGGATATCTCCTTGGCTAGGTCTCTTAATAGGGGGTTTATCTGCCCTGCTAGCCTCCCTAGTGATATCTTATCCTGTTCTAAGGCTTAGAGGTCCCTATATAGCATTGGTGACCTTAGCTTTTAGTCTTGTTATATATGAAGCAATAACAATATTTAGAGACTTAACAGGAGGACCTTCAGGTCTCTGGGGTATCCCAACATTTACCCCAATAGACTTGGGTATTATAAAAATAACTTTTGAATACACTAATAGAACATCTTATTACTATTTAGCCTATGCTCTATTAATAATAAATTTGATATTTCTCAAAATTTTCGTTGAATCAAAGTACGGGCTTAGATTAAGGGTGATAAAGGAGTCAGAAGAAGTTGCTGAAACATTAGGAATAGATACGATCAAATATAAGCTAGTAGCAGTTCTAATTTCTGCATTCATCTCAGGGCTTACAGGTGCATTTTATGCTCATTATATTCAACTACTAAGTCCAGAAGTTGCTTGGGTCAGCACGATGCTTGACATTGTGCTAGCCACTATGTTAGGAGGTTTCATGACTATATATGGTGCATTTGCTGGATCTCTTGTTATTTCGTTTCTGAAGGAATATTTTAGAGTAATAGGACAACTAAGACTGGTTATATATGGATTAATTCTGATCTTGATTATAATAGCAACTCCCAGCGGTCTATTAAAAGAAATGATTGTAAAGATACTCTCTTTTAAGAAAAAAGTGAAAGTTAAAAATGTATAACCTCTATAAAGCTAGATAGGCTTTTCTCAAATATTCATTTTTTATCATTTCTTCTCTACTACCTTCGAGTACTATTGTTCCATTTTCGATAACATACCCCCTATCGGCTATTTCTAATGATCTCTTAGCATTCTGCTCAACTAGAAATATTGTCATACCCTCCTCTCGGAGCTTCGTTATACTTTTGAAAAGGTTTTCTGTTATCACAGGTGCAAGCCCTAATGATAGCTCATCTATCATCAGTAATTCAGGATTGGTCATTAATGCCCTTCCAATCGCTAGCATACGTCTTTCTCCACCGCTCAAAGTGCCTGCTAGTTGTTTCTTCCTCTCTTTTAATCTTGGAAAAAGATTATATATATAATCGAGATTTTCTTCTATTTTATTTTTCGGCATGAGAAATCCTCCCACTAGGAGATTTTCCTCTACCGTTAAGTAAGGAAATGGGTGTCCGCCTTCTGGTACCATATTTATTCCGAGCTTTACTCTAGCTGCTGTTGATAACTTGGAAATTTCATTTCCTTTAAAGTATATTTTACCATTTATTTCCTTATTAAGTCCCATTATTGCTCTTAAAGTTGAGGTTTTGCCTGCGCCATTTGGACCTATAAGGATAACGATTTCTCCTTTATTAATATTTAAGGATATGTCTCGAACTGCTATGGCCTTCCCATAATAAACAAACAGATTCTCTATACTTAACATCAGATGATCCCCCCTAAGTATGCTGTAATAACATCAGGATTGGCAACAACATCCTCTGGGGATCCTTCGGCTATTTTATTACCGAAGTTTAGAACAATTACTCTATGACAGATTTTCATGACAAATTTTATTATATGCTCTATTAGGATGATGGTAATATTTCTTTGTTTTGCTATACTTAGAATTAGACTTTCGAGCTCATCTATCTCATTAGGCCTTAAACCTGCTGCAGGTTCGTCGAGTAGAAGGAGCTCAGGCTCTAGAGCCAAAGCTCTTGCAATTTCTAGTCTTTTTTCCTCAGTTAATGTTAGATCCTTCCCCATTTTATATGGATTATCAAATCCTACTCTCTCTAGCAAATCTGCTGCTTTCTTTCTAGCTAGATCTAGATCTTTCAGCTTCCATGTTAATGGTATAGCGACGCTGTCGATAGCTCTTAAATTCTTGATATAAATGGGCACCTGAAATGTTCTTGCAATGCCCATCTTTGCTCTCTTGTTGGGTCTAGTGTTAGTAATATCTATACCTTTATATACCACTCTTCCAGCTGTAGGCCTGAGTATGCCAGAAATTATGTTAACTAGTGTTGTCTTGCCTGCGCCATTTGGACCTATAACTGCCAGGATCTCCCCTTTTCTAACATCAAAGCTTACATTATTTAAGGCAGTAAGTCCTCCAAACTTCTTTGTTATATTTATAACTTCAAGTATAGTTTCATCGCCTTCCAAGATCCCCCCTTAGGGACTCTGGCTACTTTTATAAAAACCTTACTGAAGCTACACAAAGAAGAGTTTTTGCTGTTAATATTTGTACTTTTGACATAAAGCTTTTTAAGCTCTCCATACTATATCTAAGGGGTCCTAGGATGAAGTTCTATGATATATCCCTAGAAAGAAAAATTTTGGATGAAATATCGGTAGATAGGGCTTTTGAAGATATCAAAGCAATTTGTGAGATAGGAGAAAAGATAGCCGGTTCTTCTGAAGAGGGCAGATTCGTAGAATATATATCAAGGAGGTTAAATGAGGCAGGCGTGGAGCATGATATATATACATTTAAAGGATATGTGAGCATGCCCATAGAAGCTAAGTTAAAAATAATATATCCGATAGAAAAAGAAATACCCTGTCAGGTATATGCTCAAAGCGCCTGTACTCCTCCTGAAGGCATAGAGGGAGAAATAGTATATGTAGGTTCTGGTGGAATTGATGATTACAAGGGCAGAGATGTAAAGGGTAAGATAACTCTTGCTGAACTATCATATTCTCCCCCTAGGCCAGAGAAGGTAAGAATTGCGCAAGAAAAGGGCGCAATAGCTCAAATACAGATAAATTGGGGGCTTATTGAAAGAAAGCTACTACCCAGAGGGACTGTAAAGTCTATCTGGGGAAACCCCACTCCGGATGATATTCCAAGAATAACTAGAATTCCTGCAGTCGGTATTACAAAGGCTGATGGTGCTTTTCTGAAGGATCTCATTGAGAAGGAAGGTAAGGTGAAAGTATGGCTGATGACTAAGACTTGGAGGGGCTTTAAGGACATACATGATATTATAGCCTATGTGAAAGGCTCGAAGGCTTCAGAAAAGTTCATTATTCTAAATGGGCATTTTGATTGCTGGGGACCTGGAGCAACCGACAATGCAGTAGGTAATGCTGCACTATTGGAGTTTGCAAGAGTATTTACAAAGTATAGAGATTATTTAAGGAGAAGTATAAGGTTAGCATGGTGGTCCGGGCATGAATCGGGCATAATGGATGGATCCACATGGTATGTAGATAATTTCTGGGATGATATAAACAAGAACTGCGTTGGATGGCTGAACATAGATTCCACAGGTATGAAAGGATCTGAAAGATTTTGGGCAATGGCGACAGAAGGCCTTCATGAGTTTATAGCAAAAACTATAACAGATGTCGATGGAATGGAACCTGTTGAAGTTCACAGGTTAATCAAGGTAGGTGATGCTTCTGCTTTAGGTGTTGGAGTTCCTCATCTAATGACTTTTACAGCATTTCCGAGGGAGGAGATCATTAGAGAGGTTGGGAGATATACTCCGATATATCTCGGATGGTGGTACCATGGTCCAGAGGATTCCATAGATAAGATAGACTTAAAAGCCTATGAAAGAAGCTTAAAAGTATATGCTGCACTCTCGTTAAGATTTGTTAATCTTCCAATACTGCCTTATAAGTTTAGTGAAGCTACAGAAAAAATAGTTAATTATGTAAAAGAGATAAAGAAACTTTCAGGTGGAATTGTAAATTTAAACAGGATAGAACATAATGCTATAGAACTTAATGAAAAAGTTAAGAAATTTGAGGAGAGAGTAAGGGAGAAAATCGATAAAGCGACGACAGTAGAAGATTTAGAAATGGAGGAAATAAATAATGTTCTAATGAAGTTATCAAGATATATAGTTCCATTAATGTACACATATGATGCAGGGAGATATGGTCAGGATCCCTATGGACTTACCCATCTAGAGTATACGGTTCCCAATCTATCAATAATTGAGGAGTTAACCAAAATTCCAAGGGATACAGATGAATTCTACATGTATCTTACTAAAGCTGTCAGAAAAATAAATCTGGTTTCTGATCAGCTTGAGGAAGCCTCTAAAATTATTTAGCTCTATCTTTTTACTCTTTTTAAAGGGGGTTGTTTAATGCCTAATTTATATTATAGTCTATCTGAACGAATTTTTAAGAAAATAGATGAAAATCGTGACCAGATCGCTAAGCTGGTGAGTCAACTAGTTCAAATTCCCAGCATTACTGGCCAAGAAGGAGATGCACAGGAGTTTATTAAGGAGAAACTAACCGAGATGGGGCTAAAAGTGGAAACATTTGAACCTAATGTAAATGAGCTCAAGGATCATCCATCTTTCTTTGAGACAGCTTCATACAAAAAATTTGGTTATAGCAAGAGACCAAATGTAATCGGAATATGGGAAGAGGGCAATTCTGGAAAAACTTTAATTCTCAATGGTCATATAGATGTGGTTCCATCAGGACCTAAAGAGGAATGGAGATACGACCCGTGGGGAGGAGAGATTTCTAACGGAAAGATCTATGGAAGAGGATCTGGAGACATGAAGGGTGGAATTGTAGCGATGATTTATGCAGTAAAAGCGATTCAGGAGCTTGAAATACCTATTAATGGCAAGGTACTAGTTGAATCTACTATAGAAGAGGAAGATGGTGGTATTGGAGGAGCATTAGCTACTCTATTAAGGGGATATACTGGTAACTTTTCAATAAATCCAGAACCATCAGGATTGGATTTCTATGTTGCCTCAGCAGGAGTTCTCTATTTTAAGATAAGGGTTAAAGGTAGACCAGCTCATGCAAAGGAGGCGCACAAAGGAGTTAACGCGATTGATAAAATATGGCTAATTTACAAAGCTTTGAAGGAGCTCAATGAAGAGAGGCAAAGGAGAATAGTATTCCCACCTGCTGAAGAATGCGAACCAGACGTAAAAGGGCATGTTACTACCTTGAATATTGGTATGATATCAGGAGGGGACTGGCCCTCTACAGTTCCTGCATGGGCAGAGATCATGTGCAGAATAGGATGGCCACCGGGGGAGAGTATAAGAGAGATAGAAAGCCAGATCTTGGATAGATTAAAGGAGGTATCTAGGAGAGACCCTTGGCTCAGGGAGAATCCTCCGGAGTACTGTACAATCGGCTGGAGAGCGGAGCCATCTATGGTGAATACATCAGATCCTTTTGTATCAAAGCTCTCGGATCTAGCCTTTAAGGTTACTGGTAGAAGGCCTAGATTTTGCGGGGGGACTGCTGGACTGGATACCAGATTCTTCATAAATGACTTCAACATCCCTTCTGTGGGATATGGACCTATTGCTCATAACATACATGGAATTAATGAGTTTGTAGAGCTGGACTCAGTTATCCAAGTCGCAAAAGTTATAGCGTTGGCGATTGTTGAGCTATTGACAGAGTAATATCAACTAACGATCCAATTCTTTTGGTCATCAGCCGTAAAGTTTATATGAACGAAATAAATTGTACACTTTACTCTCTGAAATTTTAGCTCTCTTTTTTGGGAGGGTATGGATATGTTAGTTTGCTAAAGGAAAGACCTGTCTGTACAAGCAACTCAGCAATCTTTAATGCAGCTATACCTGGATCTATAACAGGAATCCCTATTTTTTCCTGAACCTCTTTGGCCATTCCGAACATTCCTAAGCATCCAAGTACTATGGCATGGGCTCCATCTTCCTTTATAGCTTTTTCAGAGAGCAAAATTATCCTTTCAACTGCTTTCTCTCTATTAGATCTTAAGCCTAGAACTGTAATTCCCAACGGTCTAACCGAAGCCAATTTTGATTCTATTCCTAAAATCTTTGCCATATTTTCATATCTAACTATATCTCTTTCCAAAGGAGATATTACTGTAAATTTATGTGCCAATAAGGCAGCTAGAATGAAAGAAGCCTCACCAGGACCTACAACCGGTATTTTAACAAGTTCTCTTGCGGCATGCACAGCAGGGTCTCCGGAGCACCATATAATCACAGCATCTACACCATCTTCCTCAGCTTTTTTTACATTTTCCAGCAAATCAATAGCAGCTAACTCCTCCTCATAAAATGACTCTATCGTTATCGGACCTTTTTTAACGCTAACAAACTCTAGTTCGGTCATAGGAAGCGCTTCTTTAGATAATCTCTTTCTTCTATCCTCTAGATAGTCCTCCGAGAAGCTAGTAATAGGCACAATAACTCTTATCCTCATGAGGATATATACCTCCCAAGTAGCTATTGTCTAAAGAATAACTTAAAAAGTTATCGTCATAGCAACAGCTATCAGCTTTGAATTTAGGTTCATGGACATTTCTTAACTTATATTCTGGATATCTTCTAAGAATCTATCTTATTTCTTCAAACTTATCCAGCGTCTATACAGATTTATTTCTTCCTTCCTGCAGCCTTCGTATGTCTTTTCACCATCCACTCCTGCTTCCCTTGATCCCTACTCTCTCGAGCTTGCAGCAGGTTCTTCTCCTCTAAACCGATAAGTGGGGATCAGCTCAACTCTATGAGGTATCTTCCAGCTGGCAAATGTTGTGGATAACTTAATTAGTTGATAGTGCTCTAATTTCGTATGAGGCTAAGCGATGACGAGGTGAACAAGATCATAGAGACAGTAAGAAATCAGCTTATGAAGAAGCCTGAAAAGAAGGTTAAGCTTGGAGACATGGAAGTTGATTATAAGACGATTGCAGAAGCTCTTTCAATGGCCGACATGAATCTGAAAAGGGAAAT
>NZ_RCOS01000171.1 GCF_003947435.1 Candidatus Methanodesulfokora washburnensis | reverse complement strand
TCCCCTCTTCTATCCGCTTTTACAGTGACAATTCCCTTTATTTTATCTATGTATGGAGTTCTCACAGTGGAACAGGCGTACTATGGATTTATGGTCTCTTCCGTCGCACTTCTTGCATCCCTTGGCTATGCAATGGGAAGAAGATCTGGAAGAGGCCTGAGATACTCTGCCCTTATGGTCCTCATCGGAATTATAGTGGCTGTGCTGAACATTTTCGTTGGCTGATTAATTAACTCCTTCCTACCTAAGCTAAATAATGTCAATTATTATATCTTTCGATCTTTTGCTAATGGAGCCTTCTAGATGACTTCATTAAAAAGTTCTTCTCAGCACTCCTTCATCATCCCGATTAGAAACTCATCTAGGTCATCAGGCCATCTTTCCACCTTAAAGGCCCCGAAGTATTTGTCGGCAACAGACTCAACAGGCTCTACTATTACCCTCCCTTCCTCAGCCCTCAGCCTCACAAGCCCCCCTTCTTCTATTCCAGCTTTCTCTCTCAGCTTCTTCGGTATGAGCAGTCTCCCCTTTCTATCTATTCGTACCACTTCTATTGTCATCCCACTTTTATATCAATGCCTATTATTTAAAATTTCCCACTTAATGGTTCATTAGAGAATCTGTATATCACTTCAGCACGATCTCCGATATGCAAACCTCCTCTCTGGGACCATCCAGCACTAAGATTAAATCTTTCAAAAGCTCCCTCCCAACTAGGAGCTTTCCCTTTCCAACTAAAGGTGTCTCAACCCTTGTCTCCAATTTGGTATCGCCAATTAGAGCTATTGCCTTCGCTGCCCTCATTACGATGGGCCCAGAAAGGGATGTATAGGTTCTCCAGTACTTCCTAGGCATCTCTCCCACTTCAAAAATCTGTAGACATCCTCTGTGACGAGAATAGCTCCTTCAAATCCTGTATCAACATAAAAGGAGAGCTCCTCTGGATATTCCTCCAATTTTGCATTCATAACTTTGAGCTTAATGCAAGGACGTGAGACGAGAACAGATCTCCCATATTTTAAGCACTCCCTAGCTCTATAGATCCTCCCAGCCACTCAGGTCCCTCCACTAAAACATCATCATGCCCTATTTTGACCACAATAGCGTTTCTCACATTAGCTGATCTAAGGGCGAGGGATACATCTTCTATCGTCTCAAAAATCCCAAGAAGCTTTCCCTTTGCTATTACTGCATACTTCCCCCTGTTTTTCCTGAGCTCCTCCTCCATCGATTCATAAACTAGGTTGTTTAAGTCCTGCTCGCTAACAATAGCCTTATCCTTGAACTCCAGCCATATTCTGGCAGCTTCTTCAAAGGCCTTGGAGAGAGTTAGACCTCTTCTGATGGCCTCTGCCTTGAACTCCCTCACAACTTTCTTGTCTATATTCTTTATCACCAGAGTCAATTTGTTCACCAAGGAATATAAATTCACCTAGGTTAATAAAAAAGCTTCCTCTTTCAGAGGTTAATTCTGCTGGAATAAAGGGTTCAGCTCATCACAAAAATGGGGAGTGCTGGACTCCAATGGGATTGAGGCATTCCTAGTTAATAAACTGCCGGTTCCTCTATACTAGCTCTTTTAAACGGGCAAAAGATAATTATCAGCGGCTATGTTGATGCCCAGATAACGATCGATGAATACTTGATTGAGGACAGGATATACCTCACGAGGAATATGGTTAAGGAAGTTATCTTAGAGGGCAAGAGGAGGGCATTACCCGACCTCATCATCGGAGCTCCGACTCTGGAAACATGGAGACTTGAGCTCAACCTCAAGGAAGGAATTCGTAGGGGAAGCCTCATAATCTAGATGATCAAACTCTAGTTCTTGTTGGTATAAGTTATAAGTGATATGCATTTTGATCAAAAATTGAGGATAGAGAAAGGTCTAACTTGGCTAAGAGGCTGGATATAAGATCGAGAGGTTAGGGAAGATTCTTAGGTTGTTTTGACAGATATTTAAAAAATAAATTTTTAGTCAAATATATACATTTCTGTATAATCAAGTTGATTTTCTTTTTAGCCTCAAAACTGCAGAAACGATAAAGCAGATCGCTATTGCTCCAATTATAAGATAGGATCGATATTGTTCCAACCAGGTTAACTCAGGTTTTAGCTGGATAACTTTTCTCTCAATCGGAGATTTAGAGAGATCCAAAGATTCTCTATGTGGAAGATATCCTTTTTTGAAAACTGTTAAAGTATAATTTGCTTGTGGGATTTCAAACTCTGCTATTCCGGAGACATTTGTAGTTTTAGTGAAATTATCAATAAGATCTTTTGAGAAAAGAGTGATAATTGCATTATCAATAATCATTCCAGCTACATCCTTAACCTCTATAATTAATTTCGTGCATCCCTTGCTTGGATACAACTGAATTGATTTCGTGACACTTGACGGAGCTGATAACTCTAAAAGTTCCTCGCGTAGAGTATAGCCCTCCTTAGAAACCCTTATTGTGTAATTTGTTGTGGGAACTTTAAATTCTACTGAGCCTGAAGCGTTCGTGATTCCTTCGAAAGTAGTCATTTTTGAAATTAATGTAACTTTCGCTCCGGTAATAGGAAGCCAGTTTTCATCTTTGACTTCGATTCTTATTGTGGAAGGAGAAAGATAAATTTTTGATAAGGTGAATCCATAGCCTTCATACTTGACTATTGATTTTTCAGTTATTATTGGTGCGCTTACTTCGCCAGCTGAAGAACTAAAAAATGCGGTTCCCTCAAAACTCCATTCTCCTTTCCCTTCCAGTACTATTTTCCTAATCTCCTCATTTGCAGGAAAATCTAATGTAAAAGTGCGTTCAATTGTTTTCGTCTGACCCGGAGCGACAAACCATTCTTTCTCTAGTTCCTCCTCAATCTCAGAAAAATAAGCTGTCTCATTTATGAATTTTCCATTTATGTATACCCTAAAGTATATATACTTCAAAAAAATTGTTACATTATTAGGATTGTAGATTTTCCATTTTACAGTAAGATCTAAGGAGAAACCCGGCGGGAACACATATACTTTTTGAAGTGCCATACTTACTTTAGGCGCTTTTAGATCATTACCTAAAACATTAGAAAGAGAGAAGGATAAGCTGGTTATAATTAAGAAAATCATCAGCTTCTTTTTTAAAAGGTATTTCTTCATGATCCGCCCTCGAATATCGGAGGTATCTGATTATAAGTTCCTATTTCATATTGTATAACTTTTCTAGGTGCTCCGTCGATTTTAGGAGATGAAGTATAGAGAGGTTCTGAATAATAATATTCATAGCTAACTAAGTATATAACAAATCCTCCTTGTTCCTCTCTTATAATAAAATTAACATGGTTTTGAGTTTCAGTTGTAAGGTATCCAAGTTTAAGAATATTAGTTATTTCTCGCAGTCTAACCCTGCTCGATCCAAAAGCCCAATCAAATGTTTTATCTAATGGTTCTTTCGTATCTATTGCCGCGAAAATTGCTTTAGTTAAGATTAATGCCCTTTTTGCGGCTTCCTTTGCAACGAGGACTTCCGCCAATTTCATTGATGTCTTCTCTGCTATTTCTTCGCTCATACCCTGCGCTTTCGCTGACTCTTTTAATAGTTTTTTCGCCATCTCCTTAGTCAGGACTTTTTTCAATACAGATTCAAATCTTTTTTCGCCCAACTTTTTAATTCCCAAAAGTCCCGCTTCAATTAAAGCTCTATCCTTACTAGGTATCTCTTTAAATCTGCCTTCTACAAAAGCCCTGATATATTCCTCGGGAACAGGTATGGGAAGTGCCTCTTCTATCCCATATACCGCCCATTCTTTGATTACATCCCACCCTACAGTTATTTCTTCTTCTGAAGATATCAAGCTCTTTTTGATTTTATCAAAGTTTTTATAAAATTCTTCTTTGGGAATTGATACTAGGCGAGCATTTTTCCATTTGTTCGCAATGGCTAAAGATTGCTGGTCATATGACGAAGCTGCTGCAACGCTGAATGTTAATTCTCTTGACTCAGTTTTATGGGGTCCATATGTCCAAATGGTAATTTTGGCTTTGTAATCTCCTATTATCATAGGAATATCTAAACTTAGAGTAATGCTTTGAGAACCCCTAGGTTCTAGAGAGATTGTTTTATATTCTTTCGCAGAATGCGAGTTTCCTTCTGGATCCTGAATAGCTAGGGCGATATTTATCTCCCTTTTCACATTATCTAAGTTTTCAACAGTCACTGATGCAAAAACCTTTCCTTCGGTACTATACCAAACATTATAGGAGGCAAGCTTGAAAACCGACAAAGGTGAGACAACAATCTGAGTGCTCCCTAATCCAGTATAGCCCGGCTTAGAAACGCGGGCTGTTATTGTGAAAGAGCCAGTAACACTTGAGGAGAATGCAGAGGTGAATTGACCATTAGAGTCTGTGACTCCGGAGGTTTTCGTCAGAGAACCGCCAGTGGTGCTCAGACTAACAGATGCCCCAGAGACCGGATTTCCATCCGATGTCACCGTAACCATGATCGTTGAGATCTGTGAAGTGGTTATTTTGGATGGTTTTGCTGTCATCTGAACCGATAATGGAACCGTTATCGTGAAGCTTCTTATCTGCGTCCAATCACTCCAGCCAACATCATTGTGAGCCTTAACCCTCCAAATGTATGAGCCAGGAGCTAAAGTGGTCGTGTAGGAAGCTGTAGGAACTATCTCTAATTTAGAAGTGGGTCCATCGATCTCGATCAAATAGGATGTAGCACCAGGTACCTTGCTCCAAGTGAAAGTGATGGTTCTGGTCGTCATGGTCTCCCCGTTGTCTGGACTGATCAGAATAGGCACATTAGGAATGGTTTGAGGAGCTTGTAGAGGAGGCAGAGGGGCTTGTTGCGAAGGAGTTGGGGTCAGAGTAACATTACTTATCGCAGACGGTGATGTCGGAGTTGAAGTTACAGGTTGAACTATTTGAGCTATTACCTTGTCAACAGCTTTCTTTGCATCATTTTCGTACGTTTTCCATGTCCCTTTGTTGAATGCTTCCCACTCCTCAAAGCCCCTTTCTTTATATATTCTATATGCCTGTTTAAATGCCTCAGCTGGATTGAATGCTTGCTCATCTGTCACTGGGATCGGGGTACCTTCCCCATGCGAATGACTGTTTATCTGAAGGATACCGCGATCCCAAGACCATATAATACCATTCTCCTTATTTGCATTGCAAGCATAGATATTGCCGCTGGATTCGGCCCATGCAATGGCAACGATCTTCACAGCCTCGTCCTCATTAAAACCGGCATCAAGAGCATACCGTGCAGCATCGTCCATGGAAATGTATTGCGGATTATTTCTACATTGTGATGGCATCGTTGTTGCATCTTTTTGCGGAGATGAAGGTACAGATGGTGCCTGAGGATAGATGCTTCTCCACTCATTGACCAATCCAATAACATAAGAGGAACTCGGATCTAGACCAGACCACTTTGCTACAGCCCTTCTAAGCGCTTGTTCATCAAAAGATCGTAGGGCTAACATATCTCTGATGGGTCCGTAGTAGGAGAGTGCCAGCGTATTTGCCGTCGCTTGAACCCCTGTCCCCTCATCACCATAGTTCTTAACTCCAGCACTGTTGAAATTCCAGCTTTTCTCGCCCATTGACCACGTTGTCGCCAGAGGGTTCCAGTACGCGTTAGTATTCTCGTATCTTGTCCATATTATGAGGGCTTGTATCGCAAAATCGCTTGTAGAAATGCCTATTTTTGTTAACACTCTTTGGAAGAAGTCAGGAGCTTTTGTAGGGACATCCTTTCCTGGAATTAGGTTTGAAGATGGGGTTTGAACTTTTTGTGAAGTTTCAACAGTAAAGCTGAATATATTTGACTTTTGTCCATCAGGATTCGTCACCCAGACTTTCCATGTGCCAGGATCAGTGAGACCGACAAACACATCTATTTGAGTTGAACCGACAAGCCTTGTCCTGTCCTGCGGAATTGAGTATATGTTCGAGCCTATTTGCAGTGTAACTGTAGCCCCACTGACGAAGTTATTGCCAATAACTGATATCCACTGTCTTGACGGACTGGCTGTTAGTCGAGAAGGAGAAACACCAGTGACTTGGGGTGCGGTGGTCGAAGTTGGAGTTGGTGACTTGTAGATCACCGTGAACTGCCTTGAAGCCGTTGCACCTGTATTATCCTTTAATGTCACTATCCAGTTCCAAGTTTTTTGCTGAGTACCACTTTCCTGATACAGTACCCTTGGTCGTAGAGTCATAGAAGTATCAGAGTTGACCGTTACCCCTGCATTCCAGTTGCTATCGCCCTTACACCAGGTAGCAGTACCACTGTCCGGTCCACTCCACGTAAATGTTATTTGGACAACATTATAGAAATTGGTGCCAGTGGCTATGAGATTTGCATAATAGGTCGATTCGCTGGTTTCTATTGTTGAAGGCTCTAAAGAAGTAAAGGTGAGCATAGGTGTTGGAGTTGGTGGATAGGTTACCTTTATTTTTTCTGTAAAGTATGCATGCTTTGTACAAGCTTCAGTGATATACTGATCCCATATCACATCCTTATAGCCTTCCTTAGATATGGTGAAATGCCATTTTCCTGGAGTTCCTTCGATTACCACGTAGCCGCCATCAGTAGTTTGATCAAAGCTTTTTCCTGCACCATCATAACCTGCTACCCTAACTCCAGATAAAAGTGGCCCGTCTTTACTTTCCTCATGAACATATAGAGTTAAAGTAACTTTTTGTGGAGTAGTATAAGGAAGTGGATTAACTCCTGAAGATTGAACATAGATCTGCTCTTGCCCACCAGGGGCGCCAGTACTACCTATGTTGTTATCTTCATTGGATTCACTGATAGCCCCATTATCATCGACATAGACTGTCACATAATAGTAGCCCTCAGGAACCGAAGGAATAGTTACAGTTTTTGTCAAAATTTTAGATTGGCCAGCCTCAAGTGAGTCATAAAAGTAATTCATGGGATATGTTGATCCGTACATGTAAGGTGAAAGGGATATCCGGTAGCGAAAGGTACCCGAAGCTGCATTTCCGACATTCTTAATAGAGAAAGTAACCGTTAGACTATCACCGATGCTGACCTTTGTTTTGTCAACGCTTACACCCTCAACAGTCAGGTCAGGCTTCCCCCCTGTTACTTGGATCTGCCCCTGTCCACTAGAAGCACCGGGCGCAGTCTCGACAATTGGAGGATAAGTAACTTGGAAAATATACTGATTTGATCTCTGGCCATCCGGATTTATCACCTGAACTTTCCAAGAACCCGCCACCGAGAGAGTAGCATAGAAATAGATGTATGTGGAGTCCACAAAGTATTCAGAGTGATCGGTGATAAGCGTCCCGCTCGGATCCCATAAACCAAGCGAGGCACCGTATTGGAAGCCACTGCCATATATGTCCACCTTCTGCCGGCTGCTGCTTGCAGTAAGCCCTGATGTAACACTATTTATCACTGGAGATGGCTTAGGTGCTTCTGATGACACTTTTTTAAGATAGTATACACCCCCAGGATAACCTTCTGCTGACCAACCTACGAGTCCATCTTCCCATCGAATTTTCCACCAAGTATAGGTGATTCCATTTAAGCTGGCAGCTACTGGACCATCGATAATTGTGCCACGAGCTCCATCATTTTTCGTTCCAATTACCTTTCCAGCAGGAGCATCTCGAACATTTAATGGTTTTCCATAACTACTACAATTTTGAACTTCTACGAGGTCTCCTATGGCAAAGCTGGAAGCTAAAAACCCTTCAAAAGTTGATGAAATTAACAGAATAGCTAAAAGAATAACACATAGATTTAATAACCTGCGATACATTTTGACCCCTCTTGTCTTCGATCCATAAATTAAAAAACTTTTCTCCTAGTTTATATAAACTTGGGATAGACCAGCTCTGCACACAAGACCGCTATACTTATTTTTCTGGCAGAATAAAATTAAGGATAAAAAAAGTTTAAGCTAAAGTATATTGTTGAAACTTTGTTACATTATAGATAGCTGTTGATATAAGTATATGCATTTTAATTAAAAATTGAGGATAGAGGAAGGTCTAACTCGGGAGGAGTTAGCTGAGAGGTTTGGGCACAGTATCGAGAGTTGGCGGTCTTGAGCCACTATATTTTAAAAAATAAAAGAACTAATAGTGCGCGTATACTTTGCTGTTATTACTTTCTTACTACTACTGTTGTGTCTGGCCTTTTAATGTCGGCTTATTAATAAATGTCCCCCGCGTTTGTATTTCGGCCAGTATAATAAATATGTGGAGAGAGAAACAGGATTAGAGGTACTTCAAGTAGATGCTACGCTAGCAAGCTCTATTTTATCATTTAAGGCCAAAAATCAATTTAACTCCAGAAATTTTCTCAAAAAAATCTATAGCTTAGGAGAAAAGTTTTTATTATCTACCCCTATTCCGCTCTTTGGTGTGTAAAAATGCTTGGCAGGAAAATACTGCCGTTCGTTCTTGTGATCCTCATCCTTCCTGTCTACGTCCCCTCAGCCCAGTACTATCAGCCACAGGCTGACCTAGCCGCTGTGAGGGATAAAGCTCTCTATATATCAAGAAGGGCTGCAGATTACGTCATATCGAGGGCTGAAGTGGAGGGAGATGGGTTTAAATGGGTATATCAATCGAGATATACTTATTATAACCCAATATTTGAGAATGGGGCTGCAGGCGCCGGTTATTTCCTCCTTAGCCTTTACAAGATCACGGGAAACAATACCTACCTAAGGTATGCTGAGGGGGCAGCAAGATGGATAATATCCAAGGCTGCATCGAGGGATGGAGGCTTTACATGGCCTCATCATGATGATGAGAAGCCGGGACCTGATGGCTGGTATCTTACCCCGGAGAAGAGCGTGGCAGGAGTTGCTAGGTTCCTCCTCGAGCTTTACAGGACGACCTCAAAGGATGAATATCTGAGATATGCTGAGGGGGCAGCAAGATGGATAATAAATGCCGGGCTCAGAAAGGATGTGCAGGGCAGTTATGTGGACTACAACCCATATCACCAAGCCCTCTTCGGAATCTACAGCTATCCCCAAAGAGATGCCGGCCTCCTCTTTATCGACCTCTACAGGACAACTGGAAATAAGGAGTACCTCGATAAGGCCAAGGAGATAGGAAGGTGGATAATCTGGACGAGCGAGTGCACGGGTAGCATATGCAAGTGGTACGATGATAGGGGATACGGAAATGTCTATTCTGTTGAGGGGGTCTCATCGGTTGCCGATCTTCTGTACGAGCTGTACTTGGCAACAAATGATCCAGAATACCTTGAAGTAGCTGAGAAGATGGTGAACTGGATAGAGTCAATAGGGGTAAGGACAAATGAAGGCATTAAGTTCCCCAGCTGGGATGGAAAGTTCCGAACAATAACGTGGGGCTGGTGGGACAGGCTTCTCTTCCCCATGACCCCAGCCGATATATTCCTGAAGTCCTACGAGATAACGCACAACTCAGAAAGGCTGGATATAGCAAAAGCATATGCAAACTGGCTCATCTCGATATCAGTTCCGGAGGGAGATGGGGTAAAAGTTCCAGAGGTGGAGGGGGAGGGTGGATTTCATGCTTGGATCAACTCAAGGGTGTTCAGATTTGTAGTAATGCTCTACAACTTAACTGGGGATGGAAGGTATCTGGATTTCTCTGAAAAGCTCCTCAACTGGATATCGAGCACAGCTGTCTGCGAAAATGGGTATGTTTGGCCCACTGGTGATGGACGCAAGATACCAACATTTTCCTTCGGCTCAAGCGGAATAGGATACTATGCTCTTGCTCCTCTTACACTAGTAGCTCCTGCGAAAGTTCTTGATGGGCAGATAACGGGTGTAAGCCCATCAAGTGTCAGCATGAGGCCTGGGGAGAGTGCATCGTTTGTATTTACTGTCAAGAACACGGGGAGCATACCGGCTGATTATCATGTTTACTTCCCTGATGGGAGCATCTTTGGCTATGTTAGCGGCACGATATCCCTAAATCCGGGAGAATATGGGGAAATAACCTTAACTGGAAGAGTTCCTCCTGAGACAAGTCCCGGAACGTATGCTGTGGATGTGTACTTCGAGATGGCACCCCATGGAGGGGTGTGGCAGAGGACAACGATATGGGGAAGGATCCAGGTAACCGTCCTAAGCGCAGGTGCACCTAAGCTTGAGATAACGCATAACTTCACGACAAAGGTAGTCTCTGGAAGGGAGTTCTCTGTGAACGTGATTGTCAGGAATACTGGGGATAGGGAGGCCAGGAATGTGATCTCGGGGATAGACTGGTCTGACAATGCCTTTGAGAGCATGGGCTGTACGGGCACTCTTGAGGCAGCTGTGCTCAAGCCTGGAGAGCAGATGCAGTACAGTTGCAGGCTAAAAGCCGGAAGCCCAGGAACATACAATGTCGAAATCTCTGCGGTGGAGGCACTGGCGGAGGGGGGAGGTGCGTATACAAGCACGAGATTTCAGGTTAGCATCACTTCTCTCCTGCTGAAAGTTCTAGGATATAAGACCGTCAATATAAGCTCAGGTGCTCCTATCGTACCAATAATGGGTCAGATGTTCGAGCTGGATGTCAATTTGAGCGATGAAAGCGGGGCTTACGTTCCTGAAGAATCACTAATGTTATCTAGCATAGCTACTCCGGAGAAAGATCCCTCAGGAAACGAGCCGAGGATAGCATGCTTGCTAATGGATAGTGGTGCCATAACTTCCAGCGAGAGCAGAATAATAAAATATTGGTGCAAAGCAGAATGGAAAATTGCTTATGTTAATATCTCAAAGGAAGGGATTTGGATAGCTGCAAACCTGTTGTTTAAAGCTATAACGCTGGGAGAGCTTCCTGATTTGGTAGATCTACTTGAAGGTATCATGCTTAAAGATTATCCTACTATAATAAACCTCGCGAGAATGACAGGAACGTCCTCAGCTATGACCAGTGATGAGGCAAATAAAGCACTTAAAGCATCTATAAAGCTTGAAGAAAATATGGGAATACTTCCTGTTGTTGGGTATAATCTCACTTTTCCGAAAGCTCCTGTAGAAGGTAATATACGCATTATAGTTTTCCCGCCGCAACGCAAAATTAATACGTTACTCGACTATGAAGCATGGCATACTAACGCTTATCTCGCCTCTAAAGCCTTATCCGTTTATACTCTAGATGCCGTACTTCTAAATCCCTTCTTAGGTGCGGCTTTTCTAATAGGGAGCACGCTTATTCCTTCAGTAGTCGATTGGCACTATAAGAGAGCCCTTGAGGATCCCTCCTTGAATTACGCACAGCTTGTTCCGCCGCCAACTGTTCCACCTGCCTTTCGCAAACTTCCAAACACAACTGCCTCTCAAGCCTTGCTCTATGAGTACCTGTATTTGGCATATGCAAATGCATCAGCCGAATCCCTTGCAAGGGCCATGGGTGCAGTCCAGATGAACGCCACTAATTACATCTATCCACATCTGAGGAACGCCCAGATGTACGCCTCAAATGCCTCCCTTTACTACAGCAAACTTGCTCCCCTTCTAATTCAAATGGTAGATGAGCTCAACAGATCAGGCTATATAAGTGAGGAGAACTTCAGAAGGGGGCAAGAGATGATAAGAGAGCAGGGGCTGCCAAACGATGTTGTGAGACTGTTGGACGAGCTCGGCTTCACAAACTACATGGATGCTCGTAACATCGAGAGCATACTCAAAAACATAAGCTATACGGAGCTCAACATAACCGAGGTTAAGGATGCCCTTGAGAGAAGCAGGGAAGCAGAGATAGGCATCTCCCTCAATTCCCT
>NZ_RCOS01000177.1 GCF_003947435.1 Candidatus Methanodesulfokora washburnensis | reverse complement strand
CGTGTTCCACACAACCTGGTAATCCGCACTTCCGCCTAACCTGTATGGAAATATGATCATGTCATCGTATGTCGCTAAAGGAAATGTTGTATTAGCACCTATCTGGTATCTAGTAAGGTAGTTGCTACCATCTGGCTTAACTACACTTATGTATCCCCCTGCATCCCTGAAAACCAGATGTCCAGATCCACTTATCGATATTGGGGTAACTGCCCTTCCATTCGTTAAAATATCCGTTAGGAAAATAACAGATGGAATTCCCATCTCATCAACTCCCCATATCATCCCGCTTTTATCTCCCCAGAACATTATTCCGTTGTAATATGCTGTTGGAGACCATGTGGGATCTGGTGTGTTCATCCTTATCCTCACATTGCTTTCTTTGTCTATGAAGACCATCCATTCATAGGATCGAAAGGCTACCATCCCGCATGGCATATAAGCAGGTGGGCTATATGGAGGCTTTCCAACATCAGCATACCATATAATCTGTCCGTTTGGATCGACAGCATATAATCTTCCTACATCAGAACCGCCTAAGAAATCGTAAATAACACCATCCTCTCCTATTACAGGTCTGTGATAGTAGAGAAATGGAGAGGGTACTGTGTCCTTCAAATGCCATATTATCTCTCCGCTTTTCGATATTCTAGCCATGTCTCCATTTTCAGATGTAACAACTACCGTCCCGTCATCGAATATCGCTGGTGCCATCATCTTCTCAACAGAGAAGGGTAAACTCAGAGAGAGAAACACATTTCCATCTATTGTCATTCCATATAATCTGCTATCTATTACTGTGTATATGTTGTCTTCATCATCAACTGCTGGCTGGCAGTAGTATTTTGTGCCCGCAGAACCTAGGCTCTTTTTCATCAAGATGTTGAGATCCCTGTCAATTACGGCTATGGCTCCTGCATCTGTCATTACTGTGAAATAATTCCATTCATATACCTGTCTTCTCACATTCCCGCTACCTCTCAGATCTCCTAGTGGAGATAGCCATGAAACTCTGCTTAAGTTTAGATCCCTGAAAACCCTGTATATCTGCCATATCGCTCTGTTCAGTAAAGACCAGTCGGCTGACATGACATAATCCCCTGCTTTCTTCTCAAAAAGTGCGGCTAGGCATATCATTGCATCGAATATGGCATCCTTTGCTATCACTGTTTGCTTGAATCCAGAGTTCTCCAAAATATCCAGAAGCTTCTCCGTTACATCATAGAGCTCTGCTGTTGGCTTTAAACACAGGTTAAAGTCCTCAGAGCTCACATACTCTCTTGTTAGAAACTTCTTTCTGTGCCTCTCCTCTAATGTTTTAGCCTCGTCTTTTGCCCATACTGCATGGTAGTACCACAGCTTGTCTCTATCTGTTGGAAAAGCTCCCATCAATGACGATAGCAGGGCTGATAGGTTCACGGATATGGTGGACATGCTCTACCTCGACACCTTCGGTATGTTTTTTACCTCTTCCTCTATAGCCTTTATCCTTTCCAGTAAACTGTAAATATCGGGTATTATAACTTTAGATTTCTCTCTCGTTCCTGCTCTATCACACACTATTGTTGTGAATGTTATCTTATTCGTATCAGTTGGGAATGCTGATGGTGAGAATCCAGAAAAATACTGGGAGACAACAGCCATTCAGAGCACCTATCTTGGTGGCTGTTGCATTGCTCTCCTCATAGCTAAAATACCAAATGCCTCGGCTATTCTCTCCCTTATATCGCAATAGCTCTTCGGCACTACATGCATGTTCCCGTATAGTCTGTAATTCATTGCAATGCATCCACCATTGCATGCATCCCTGAAAAAGCATGTCTCGCATCTCCCCTCGTTTACAGCATAAGGCTTCTTCTTTATCCACTCCTCGTATAGCTTTTTCACCTTCTCCATATCTATCTTAGGTACTTTTCCTATCGTTAATTCAGGGCTCTCTGTTACGTATCTGTGGCATGGATAGATGTTCAAATCGGGATCTATCGCAAATCCTGTCGTTCCCAATCCACATCTGTTCTTCCACGAATCAGCTATCGAGTAAGTAACCTCACCTGCATCCCTAAGTATCTTTATGTTTGTTCTCCACTCCCATACTGGCTTGAACCTTCTCAGCTTTCTCAGCTCATCCGATAGTGTATCAAGAGCATCATCCCAGCTAACCTCATAGACCCATTCTATAGCCAAATTGTTGAATCCGTGATTCACAAACCACATAATATCATCAGCTAAGCCTTTCACTGTATCTGGAGCTACAGTCCACCTTATTTGGGGATCATAGAACTGTCTGATAAACTTCAGATTCTTCCACACTATGTCCCATGAGCCTCTGCCATCTGGAAACACTCTGTGCTTGTCATGCTTCTCCTTTGTCCCATCCAGGGAGATTAAGAGACCGTATCTGTGTGATAAGAGCCATTTCACATTCTCCTCTGTCAACAATGTTCCGTTTGTAGTCATTCCTATCATCAGATTCATTCCTGAGATTTTTCTCTTTTCAAAAAGGTAATCATCCGCCTTCTTTATGAGATCCATTTCCAGAAGCGGTTCTCCACCAAAGTACCAGATGCTGTTTATCCCTCTCTCTAGTATGAAGTCTATACTCTGTTTCAATCTATCATAGTCCATTTCTCTATTTCCTTTTCTTATAAAGCAGTAATGACATGCAAGATTACATTTGTCTGTAATAAAAATTGTAGCATTGTTGGGTCTGAAGAATGGGCATTCTCCGCTCTGCTGTCCATGTGCCTGAGGTACCTGAGGAAATCTGGGCTCTCCCCTGAAGGCTAAAGGTGCGTATGCTCTCTCACATGTGAAGCAGACTTGGCATCCCACCTTCTCACAGCTTACACATGCCTGACATGTATAGCACTTCTCACAATAGGACATAAGGTTTTTACACTACAGCTTCTATATTAACCTTGTTATGCTACTGAATAACATAGGTCGCACTTCTGACAGCTGACACATATCTGACAGCTATCACAACTCTGGCATACATCACAACTCTGGCATACATCACACTTCTGGCATGTATTGCATACCTGACAGCTGTAGCATATCTGGCATGTGTAACAGGTTCTTATGTTCGACATGTTTTCACCTTCCCCTCGATCACACAAATGTTACGGTGTAGCATACCATACAGCTATAGCATATCTGGCATGTATTACAGCTCTGGCATGTAGCACATATCTCTGAAGTATAGCATATCTGGCATCCATAGCAATCATAACAGCTGTTGCATGCTTGGCATCCATCGCATACTCTGTCCTTTAAATTTGGTGTCTCAGTTGCATACTCCCTCACGTTCTGGCTCATCTCACATACACCTCCAGTAGTTTATTATATGTAACATAAGATCCAGAGTTGACAAGCTTCACACGCACCGTGTGTATTCCCGCTGATAAATCTCCTATGCTGAATGTATCTTGGAATCTCGTCTCAGATGTTAATGTTGTGGAGAACTGTAGTCTAGGAGAGGTCTCTGAATCAATGTAGATTTTAAGATAGCCCGTTCCACCTGATACCCATAAAGTGGCTACTATCATCATCTGTGTCCACTTTATCACTGTGTTGGCAAACCTCGTGTACTTTATTTCTGTTTCCGTTGTTCCTGTAACAGATTTTTGGGTGTCATCAAAGGCTACTATGGCAAATGGCATCTGCTGTATTACCGTCTGTTGCAGTAGGTCTGGCATACTACATCCTGTTTAATGGGGGCAAAGGTTTATATAAAGATTTGTCCCCTAAATTTGTGGGGGTTGGCTATGAGAGAAGGTGCCAAGTTGCACACTGTAACAAGAGTGTATAAGTTTGATGATCCCAATGGAGAGATATACCAGAAGCTGAGAAAGGGGGCATCCATAGCATCTCTGGGAGTTGAGCCAAAGGAGTTCTCAATAAAAGAAGGAAACGTATTTCTCAATGAAGGGCTGAACTTCATCTGGATGGCAGTAACTGGTGCTACTGGTCTTACATACTTCAACTCAGCTAACTCGTATATAGGTGTAGGGGATGGAACCACAGCCGCATCTGCATCTCAAACTGGTTTGCAGGGAACTAACAAATACTACAAGCTTGTTGACTCTGGCTATCCTACCGTTAGTGGAAATACAGTAACGTTTAGAGCTACCTTTGGAGGCACAGAGGCTAACTTTGCGTGGAATGAGTGGACAGTGGCTAATGGAAACAGCGATACTGCCGTAAATCTCAACAGAAAAGTTGAATCTCTTGGTACTAAGCCCTCTGGTGCTACATGGGTTCTGGAGGTTCAGCTGTCTATAAGCTGAAAATAGGTGATGTTCAATGACGATAGTAGTATATGCAAAGAACAGATATGCTGGTACATGCTCTCCATCTGCTCTAAATACTGAAACAACAGTTTTGGAGATAACTGGTGCCTCTGATGACTATTTAGTTGAGGGATGGCTTGATATATCAGCTCTTGCATCTGGAGATACGTTAGTGGTTACTGAGTACGTGGCGATAGATGGTACAAACTACCGCATCTTCCTGCAATCAACATTCAATGGTGCTCAGAACATGCCTGCAATCAGATTCCACACGAAGACTCTTCTCTATAATATGAAATACAAAGTTACAGTAAATCAGACAGCTGGAGTATTGCGTTCTTATTCATACGGTTTCATACAGGAAATATTGGGTACTCTGTAATAGTTAGTGAAACTATTTTATTCCGCTCTCCCCTTTTTTTCTGATTTAGATGAGCGTAGCTAGAGGGTACCTCGGATCATATCCGACAAACATACCAAAGCTCAGCTATGGTGCAGTCTCCAAAAAGTCTGCTGATTTCGCAACAGGTCTGGAAAAGATAACATACCGCTATATCACGCTGTTTGACTCAGCTTCTGGAGTAGATCTTGTATTTAACCGTTCTCTTGTTCTAATCGATTCTGCTTCCTGTGTTGACATACAGAGCTATCTGAGCAGACCTTTATCCGATTCCGCCCTAAGTACTGACTGGATCTCAGTAATAACGAGGATAACTGCGGGAGTTCCACCACTTCTGTTTGAGTCCCTTGTAACAGGTGCGTATCCAACTGCATCAGTACTCCTGCATCCCTACATCGTGAAGAAGACAGCATACGATTCTGCTTCCTCTGCTGATGCCGTTCTCTCAAGGTCATTTACCGAGCTAGATTCTGCATCTGCTCTGGATATTGTCTTCTCTAGGACTTTCTCCGCATTGGATCTTGCTTCTGCTGTTGATGTAATTCTGGCAAGGGGCTTTGTGATATTTGACTCTGCTTCAGCTCTAGATACTTTCAAATACATATACTTATCTGCTGCTGATTCGTCATCAGCTCTCGATAGAATACCTAGAAGGTCATTTATTGAGGTAGATTCATTATCTGCCGTTGACATAGGCTGGCTCATAGTTCCTGCTAAGGATCTTCTCTACCTGACTGAGACCTCTCTTATTTACCTCTCCTCTGCTGATAAGATGAGAACATGGGATACCAGAGAGCTACTGAGGTACAAGATAGACACGATATGGCTGTCGGATATAGGCAGAAGGGCTATAATAAAGGCTGAGCATCATGATCTAAGGGTTGATGCTCTCCTCTTTATCTGCAAGCTTGCTAGAAAGAAGCTTGAAAAGTAAAAAATAAGGAAAGGGAATTCAGCTGTATTACTCCTGAGGCATAACTTTCCTGAATGCCTTCTCTCTCCTTCTTCTCTTCCTTAAGACTGCTTGGTTCTCTGGTAGGTAAAGACGCTTCTCCCACAGCTTGCGTCTGCATCTGGTTACTGTCTCAAATGGTGGCATCTGTCTTAGAATATCAAAAGGTATGTATTTCAGATACTGAGCTACCTGAGGGTAGAAGATTCTCAGCACCATGATATAAAGGTACTGATCATCTTCCCTT
Organism: Candidatus Methanodesulfokora washburnensis; assembly: GCF_003947435.1. Classification (GTDB taxonomy): domain Archaea; phylum Korarchaeota; class Korarchaeia; order Korarchaeales; family Korarchaeaceae; genus Methanodesulfokora; species Methanodesulfokora washburnensis. The sequence goes on along the minus strand of NZ_RCOS01000177.1, from coordinate 2,596 downwards.
GCTTTGGGATAGTTTGCTAGTACATAGGCTACCTGCTTCTGCACAGTTCTTATCTCTCTCCTGACCCTCTCTATTTCCGCTTTCCTTAGCTCCTCTTCCATTTCTCAATCACCACCAAAACTAAAGCTAGGATGAGGAGAACAACAACAGCTCTGACAACATAGGGAGCTATAAACATCCATCCATACATGCAATTTAGCCTGTCCATTTCACTGCTGTATAAAACTGAGCATACCGCTTTTCCTATGTTTTCTTCTATTGATTGCTCTGAAATAACGCTCAGTATCCTCTCGACAAGCTGTCTAAGATATTCTAATATCGGCATCCTCATCCTCACCTGTCAACAAAGCTATAACCCTTGATCCTTTATTCCATATCTTTCTCAGCTTTGCTCTTTTCTCTTCCGCTCTTTCTGGTGTCTCGTATTCTCCTATCTTTTTCCATCGTATTTTAGATCCCTCTTTTTCATACACGTAAACTGCATACCTGTACCTAACCATAATCTATCACCTTCTCCTTTCCCCTAGCTTGAACATGTAGTACTTTATCGTGTTTTTCAGCGATCTCTCGTAAGCTATGCAATAATCTTCTACGTATTCATCACGTTTCCGAAAATCACAGTATGAAGTATCATACTTTGGCTCATTTGCCCATTCAGACCAATGAAAATGTTTGCAGGTTCCGCAGACCTCTCTCATCATATCACCTACCTAACTCTGGTGAATATGAACAAGCCTTTTTTGTTCTTCTCTATTCTTATGTTTTCTAAGTTTCTGAAGTCGTTATATACCTTCCACATCCATGATCCTATGTCCTCTAGATATGAAACAATGGTTTCCCTCATGTCTGGATCTTTGCAGTAAACTATTGCTCTGTCCACATCAACAAACTCAATTTTCCAGATGAAGTTTTCCTCTGTCATCTTTGATCACCTTTTCTCCCTTATTTTACCAGTTATAGTTATTAATACTTTGTTGTTTACTGATTCTACTGTCCACATCTTTATGTCCATTATCTCAGAGATTTTCTCTATGTCATGGCTTGTAAACAGAACATCCTTCATCCATACTTCTATCTCATCTGAGCCTACTACTTTGGTTACTCCTCTAGAAAGAACTTGGAACTGCTCACCTAGCCATTCATCAAGCTCCTCTGGTGTCATAATATCACCTACTCCCCTCTCAGATGAGAATACAAAGAGGCTGATTCTCTCTCTATTATCTCTCCTATGGCTTCTAATGATTTTGCTATCCACTTCAGATTACGAATAGCACATTCCCCGTCAAAGACATCATACCATTCGCAGTTCTCTCTTAGACACTCTACCTCTCCCTGTGGAGAGTTTAAACTGAGAATAGGGCATATCTTTCTCCTTCTCATCTTTATCTCCTCTTTTTCTTCTATAATCTGAACCATTCACATCCCCCCCTTCATCTCCCTGTCCTTAAAGTATTTGATCAAAAAGCCTATCTCCTCTGTATACGTTATTTGGTCTGGTGGAAACTGTCCCGTTATTTCAGCAATCTTCGGCTTTAACTCATCAAGAGCCTGTTTAACTGGCATTCTTATGTAAATCAGTGTGTGAGCTACTTTCTGTCCTTTCCTTATCCTTCCTCTCCTGCTCTCTGAGGGTTTCATTGCACCCTCTGGCTCTTCCAGATCTGAAACGGATACAGGGGTTTTCATATTCTCATCTGTCATCTCATCCCCCCAGAAAACTGTCCTTTTGATTATAAAAAGGTTAATTCGACATTAAGCTAATAATTAACCTCTCTTTTCATTTTATTATAGCTGAAAATTAAGGCTCCTGTCTATCCCTCTCTCTGTTAAAACTGAATTTAAAAAATGTGAATAAGGGCTTTAAATACCGCATAGGGCTATATAAGGCTTTCTCTCTCGCTCACACTCATTCCAGACAACTCCCCCCGACGGCTCTTTCGAACCGAACGGGTCTGGGAGGAAAAATAAAGAAAGGGAAGTTTACGGATCACTACCGTGTCTTGAAACCCAAAGTGGTTATTCTGGATAGAGATAGTCTTCCAAGTTTATCTTAGTTATTTTACTAATAATTGAAGCTATAGCTGTATTTAGTTTTTCCTCCTTCTCTCTTTCTCCTTTTACCTCTGACTTAGCCCTGTCAACAAGCCTTGTCAGAGGCATCCACCATCTGGCCGTTCCAACTCCAGGAACAAAATCCACAAATTTTACCACAATACCATTTTTTACGGTGATGACTACTCCAATTGCCCCAAACTGTTCTTTGGCGAGCTTTGCTATCTCCTCTACATCCTTCTTCAGCTCTGGAACAATGATACCCTTATCGATTTCTATGAAAGGTGGCTGGTCGTTAAATTCATCGAGGACGGTGTTGCTCTTCAATTTTATAGTTCTGAGTCTCAATGGAAACACTCTAGATAACCTCTGTATTATATATTCTTGGATCCTATATATTTGGGCCAGCGGATCGGCACCAGCCCCTGACCCACGAGCTGGTGTCGCCCCCATTTCGGGGGATAACACTTTTTCTGTCTCCATTCTGCTCACACTCCCCCCGCCGGCCTTTTCAGACCGGACGGGTCTGGGAGAAAGAAAGGGG
>NZ_RCOS01000128.1 GCF_003947435.1 Candidatus Methanodesulfokora washburnensis | reverse complement strand
TTTTCCTCATCATTCTGTCCTTGAGAAGGATATACAGGTTTCTCATGTTCAAGGAGGAGAAGAAGCTTGTGAAGGATGGAGTTTATGGTTTAGTGAGGCATCCCCTCTATCTAGGGGATTCCATATGGCCGGTAGGCTGGAGCCTCATCTGGATGAAGCTCTGCTCCCTAATTTTAACTCCTATCTGGCTTTTATTCTACATAATAACCACTTTTTATGAGGAGAGAGGGCTTGAGGAGGAGTTCGGCGATGAATACAGGGAGTACAAGAAAAGAGTGAGGAGGATAATCCCTCTAGTTTATTGAACCGATTTCCACCTGCTGATTGCTCTCCAGCAACTTTATGCAGAAAAGGTATTTTCTGCATGCGATCTTTTAGAGGAAAGTTTATTAATTGGTGTAAAACGGTCAAGAGATGGATCTGATCATAAGATATGACCCGGAGGCAGATGTGCTGGTGATCAAGCTCAAGGAGGGATCTCTTGTAGATGAGGAGCTCCTTGACAACGATGTTATCCTAGGCTATGACAGCGAGGGGAATATAGCATCGATGGAGATACTTGATGCCTCAAGAAAGGGGCTTGTGAACGCCCTTTTTGAGCTAGCTAAATCTAGGAAGAAGGAAGCAAGGTTCCTTCTTTCCAAGATCAATGACTGAAGTACAACTTGCTGAATTCTATTGAGGCATCATAACGGTCCACAAAACGGCTGTTACAATGATAGAATTGGAATATACTCATCCTTTCCTCTCTTCGTTTATTCAGTGGTTCTTGATATATTCAAATTCCTCTCTCCTTTCTGAGGAGCTCTTCCTCAGCCTCCTCTATCTCCTCCATTTTCTTCCTAATCAGATCTCTGTACTTTCCTCCAAGCTCCTCAACTCTCTTATCAACAGGCTCCAAAATTATAGCTCCATCTTCATCGAGCTTGGCGATAAAGATCCTGTTTTTGCTTTTCTTTCTCAATTCTTTAGGGATGAGCACCCTGCCTTTATCATCCATCCGAACTATGAGCATTTTTCCCATCTTCCTGTACCACTTATATCTTTTTAAGTTTTTCTTTTGTCTCAAGTTGACGACTCCTTGTTCATTAGTTCTCGGACATCTCTTTGCAGTGGATTCTGACTACTGTGAAAAGCTTTCTCGACTATCAAATTTTTACCCTCTTCGATATATGAAGTTCTCAAAATCCTGAGGAACCAGTGAACCGTCCGTGTGGCCTCGCAATCGGAGCTTCTTTGCTACCTTTTCATTTCCGGGAACGAAATGCTAGTGAGCGTTATCACAGGCTTCTGCAGAGGAATGATATTTCAAACTGCAATTTGTAGTTCTAAATTTTTCGACGATATTTCCTGTAGAGATGAAATATTTCACGATAGGTTTATATACCAGTTTGTTCCCTGTATTACTGGCCAAAGGGGTGATATGATGAGGGCTGGAATATCCAGAGTAGTTGTCGAGATAATAATACTTGTGATAGCAGTAGCCCTAGCACTTCTGATATTCTCACCGATATCAGGGTATATATTTGGTTCACTGGGGAGGACCGCAACTGTTGGAGGAGCTTCTCAGATACAAATATTGAGTGCTAGTTCAACTGATGGTGCAAGTTGGACAATATATGTGAAGAACCTCGGACCCGGAACAGTAACTTACACTGGAACTGCTGACTGGAGGGTGTACATAGATGGGGGTAGCTGTACGGTAGATAATCCTAGTAATTCCGGTGTTTGGAGTGTGGGCACAACGGTAACAGTAACTTGCACCACTTCTACTCTTCCCACAACTAAGCAGCATAACATAGTGGTGTATGGACCAGGAGGAACTCAGGCACAGTATCTCTACTATCCACCTCCAAGCTGATTTCTCCCCTCTTTTTTGTTATTCTTAGCCGCTCGAGTTTCCCTGAAGCTCCACAAGCTGTGGAAGAAGGCACTTTCTGAACACAATAACTCTCCTTATGGTTAAATCTGGGCATTTAACAATTAGAGGATCCTCATTAAGTATTTTACAGACAGCTCCATATGCTGTTGTCACAGCTATGACATCTGTTTTATTTAGGTAAAGTATAGCAGTTGTGTTGTTCAGATATATGCCCTCCACCCTGCTCTGGTTTCCCTTAGGCAGATATTCTATGAGATCAGCGGAATTTGATGACGAAATAACCCTGATGCACGGGTCTTTTTCCACAAGAATTCTCTCCAGCTGAGTTTTTCTCGTTATTATAAACTTGGATCCATCGAGAAGAAGGTCCTCAAGAGCTCCTGTCCTCTCAACAGAGCATCCAAAGACGCTTGGGAATGCAGATAACCCGTAGGAGGATATGTTCATATTATACTCATTGCACACTTTGTGGACAAATGGGATTGCATCCTGATATGGCGTGTTTCCCCTGATAGGCGGGAATGCCAAAATGAGAAGAATTAGGACAGCAGGCGATAAAAACCTCTTTATTTTCATGCTGATGAGATTTATCCTCTCTATCAAGCATGTGGCTGTCATGCTTAAAGGAAATGGAAGGAGGAGAAGAAATCTCCAGCAGAGGGATGGACTTCCTGCTGCAAATATTATGACAACAATAAATATGAAGAGAGCATAAAAGGACAGGTATTTCCTCCTTTTCTCCCACGAGCTTCTCGCTAGGAGGCCTGCAATTCCAAGGGAGAAGGATGCCCCGAAGAAATACCATATTTCTAGAGGAATTCCCTCTATAACAGCCAGTTTCACGCCAATAGGGACATTTTCCACAACTTTTGAGGCATATAAGTGGACTCTGCTTGCTGAAAGGGGAAGAACAAGCCAGAAAAAGCTCGGAATTAAGTATAATATTTTCCTTGATCTCCTGATCAGGTAGATTATACAGGCATATGCGATGAATACCCAAGAGAGTGTGTTCGATAGGGGAAGGAGGAATGAGATTACAGAGGCTGGAAGCATTTTGTCTCGAATTAGAAGATATGCATCGAGCAGAATTAGGGAATCTAGAACAAGGTTGGAGTATGTCCCTATTTCAAAGAGGTGAATTAGAGAGGGGCACATTAGGAGGTAGAAGATGGAGGCAACTACAGGATTGAGGTCAAGTTCCCTCGCTATCATGTAGATTAAGGCACCTTCCGATGGAATTAGAAGGACTAAAACTGCTCTATACCAGAGATACCACTCTCCTCCTAATTTGTAGCATGCTCCTCCGATCATGTGCACCAGAGGAGGATAATCTAGGGGAAGGGAGCCTGTGGTAGCGTAAAGCTTCGACCTCATTAGGTGAAAGGGCTCGTCCTGATTCATCCAGCTGGCCACATATGGTTCCTTATACAGGTTCACTGCTACAACTAGGGTATATGCAATGAAGATCAGCAGCAGGAATTTATCCACCTTTTTATCAGCCTTTCTGATTGCCCATGCCCCTGCTAGCAAAAGAGTGATCTCTATTGCAACAAAAGAATCTGCGTTCACTATTGGAGAGACGACAGATAGAAAAATAGCTCCTATTAATGGTGCCAAAACAACGGATTTTGTAATATCCCTTGACAGAAATAGCAGAATTGAGATTCCAGCTGTTATTTGGAGGATTACTGGAAGCATAAGATGTATCAGGCTGGAAGTTAATAAATTATCCGCTGGCAAAAGTCTGCAAAGCAGACAGAAGCACTTTCTCCACTCTTTCAGCAACTTTCTCCCAAGTAAACTTCTCCTCAACTATCTTTCTACCAGCTTCTCCCATTCTGTCTCTAAGCTTTTCATCAGATAATATTCTGCATATCCGCTCGTAGATTAGATCTTCACTGCCTGGCGGAACTAAAAACCCATTTACTCCATCCTTCACTATAGTGCTTAGACCTCCTGAGTCAATAGCTACTACAGGAGTTCTGCATGCCATTGATTCTGGCAAAACCAAGCTAAAACCCTCCTTCTCGCTTGGAAGAACCAAACACCAAGCCCTCTTCATTACTCTAATTTTCTCTTCTCCATCTATCCACCCTAGAAACCTGACAGGAATATTATACTGTTCGGCCATTCTTTTTAAACGGGCTCTCTCAGGCCCATCACCAGCGATCCAGAGAAAGGCATTAGGAAAATCCCTAACAACTTTTGAAAAGCTTCTGATTAGAAGATCAACTCTTTTAAGTCTGACAAGCCTCCCGACATAGAGAACTATCGGAATTTCGCTTCTTTTCTCCTCAACTTTATCAAACACGGTTAGATCAACACCCCCGTACACTACATGTATCCTGTTCTCAGGTATGCCCCAGCTCATGAGTTTCTCCTTTATGCCATCGCTGACTGTTATTACAGCATCATAGTTCAGCTTGAGGGAGAGAACCTCAAGAAACCCTCTTATCATTCCCTTCACAAATCCCTTGTCCTTAAGGCTGAACTCCAGCCCATAAACATTGTGGAATATTGATATAACAGGCCTCCTCTTGAAAAGAGAGATTACCTTTCCCAAGAGGAGAGGTAGAGTCTGGCTGACAAGCAGTACATCAAAATCTCTCTTCATAGAGTGGATCAGAGAGAAAGGAATTTGAACAAATGCCCTAGTGAAATAAGGTTGAACTCCTGGTATGGGAAAAGGACCCATTCTCACTATACTTACATTATCTACGATTTCGGAAACTCTTTTCTCTGGATGTTTGTAGGTGAGCACTGTTATCTCATGTTTTTTAGCCAAGTTTCTGGCAACATTCCAACACCAGATCTCTCCTCCTCCGATATGGGGTAGAAAGTACTCCGGAAGGAAGAGTATTCTCAATTCCAATCCCTCGTGAATCACCAGTAAGTAATTAAATCTGTTCTATAACATTATTTTGAAATTAATATTATAGATAATATATAGGCTTCCACGAGTTTTCACTAATGATTCTTGAGTAAGGATTTCTTATCTTCGATTACATTTCATCATATATTCTATTTAGGGAATTACTGCTAACTTGAATATCTTAGGAAGAATTATAGGCTAATGGCTATCTGATCAACACCGGCCAATATAATAATACATAATTTCTTAGACAACAGTCACCTTAGTGGGATTCTCTTTACACTTTTTATATACTTCGAGAATCTTAAGAGTAAGAATAATGACAGAAACAGAAAAGGTCATTTCTCTAAACTCTTGTAAAGGTCGATTAAACGGCGTTCCATAATTTTCCAAGAGAAATTCTCCGAATAAATCTTTGCAGTATGCTTCTTGAAGGCTTCCCACCTATTTGTATCCCAGTTTGCTATTGAAGTTATTGCCTCTTCTAGATCCTTTTTGTTTCCGTATTCAACCACAAAACCCAAACTGTATTTTTCAACAATTTTATCCATACCTGTATTTCTTGCAACGATAATTGGCTTTCCTAACATCATTGCCTCAAAAAGTTTATTCGGACTCGAATAACGGTGATTTGGAATTCGAGGATCATAGGTTGCAAACATAACATCAGATGAAGCATATACCTCAAGCGCCTTCTCATAAGGCACACGGCCTAAAAATTCAACATTACCAAGGCCTTTTATTTTTTCTTTAATCTCCTCTTCTTCTGCTCCGTATCCACCGAGAACAAGTTTCCACTCTGGATGATTCCTAGCAACGTCAATCATCTCGAAAATCCCCCTTTCTCTCTGAAGCAAACCGATATAGGCGATAACGAGATTATTCGAACTAACCTTTTTCAAGGGACTTTCTTTAAAATCGGTTACCAAAGGAGGCGAATTATAAATTACAACAAGTTTTTTAGGTTTTGAGCCTTTAATTTGCTCTATTCTTCCCTCATCTGCTATAATTACCGCATCCGCAAAACCAATTAGAAACAGATCGACTCTTCGAATAAATTGCCTCAAAAAGTCAGGGACATTTCTCAGCATATCCGCATAGAAATCAAAAATATCGTAGACTACCCTCTTTCTAAAGAGTAATTTGCAAATCAAGGCAGGAATAATTGTATCAAAGTCACATGCATGAATATAATCATAATTTTGTCTATTCTTCGTCAAATAAGAAAATAATGCAACTTGATACTTAAGTAGGTGTCTAATATTTTTGATTCCTGTTCCAAATTTTGCTTTTATTTTTAATCTATAAACTTCTCCAAAATCTTTTCTCTCATGATATGGATATTTATTTTCTCTATCCCAACCAATTATTACCACTTTAAAATCATTTTTGGTTAAAGACATGGCCCCCTTTTCAACTCTTGGATCAGGTGCGACCGGATTAGAACGAAGAAAAATAACTCTTTTGCTTACTGCCATTTCTTGCCCCTTTTAAACCCATAATCAAATTAAGATATTCCTTTGTTATATTTTCAACAGAAAACGCCTTTGCTTTTTTCTGTAAAAATTCCTTTGGTAAAGGATTCTTTAGCGTGTCTAGGATAGCTAAGGCAAGTGCTTTTGCATCTCCAATAGGTACCAGTTTGCCGTATTTTCCATTTTCAAGTATTTCACTTAGCCCACTTGGACAATTAGTAGAGACGACAGGACATCCCAATGCAAGTGCTTCAACTAAAACAAGCGCAAATCCTTCATACTCTGAAGACAATACAAGTACTGAAGCTCTGCTCATAAATTTATATGGATTATCTACAAACCCAGGGAGCCAAACATTATTTTCAATGCCAAGTTCTTTTGCAATCTTTTCCAATTTTTTTCTTTCTTCTCCTTCGCCTAAAATTACAAGCCGTGAATCGATTTCTTTCCGAACACGTGCAAACGCCTTAAGAAGAGTTGGAAAATCTTTTTGTTTATTGAGGCGTCCTACTCCTAAAATAACAGGAATATTAGAGTTGAACCATGGATGATCTACTTCTTCGCTACTTTTTCTAATTATCTCCTCTAATATAACTGGATTATAAATTACTTTTATTTTTTCCAATGATATGTGAAATCTTTTACTGAAATCTCTTGCAACGCCATTTGATACAGCAATGATTTTGTCGGCTAAGTGCAGGCTAAAATAAGTAAACAATTTTGCAAAAAAACGTTTATATCTCGGAAGAGAGTCGAGATACTTCGTTATACTGTGGCAAGAGTATATCACCAAAGGTCGTTCCTTTCCAATGGAGGCTACAAAAACTGCAAATATTACAATAAGTTCAAAACCATCAAATAAGGGAAAAACTACATCGACTTTTCTATTCCTAAAGTATTTTATTAACGGTACAAAACTCCTCACGAGCCTAAATCTATGAGGAATATTAAGATTTATGATATTCACCCTGCTAGGAACATTATCAATAAACTCCCCTTCTGCACATGCCAAAACTACATCAACACCTACACCAGAGTCTAAAAAACCATGGCTTAGGGCAAGTACAACTTTTTCTACGCCACCAGCACGCAATGCAGGAAGAACAAAAACAAGGTTAACTTTATTAGCATCTTTTTGGTACTTTTCATAACTAAACTCCTGAATCTTCCTGCGTGCCTCTTCAATTAACGCACGCATGTGTGAATTATTATCGCTTTTCATTTTACTCCCTTCAAACATGGCAACAGGATAGTAACCAAGCTGTTCTGTATATTCGATGGGTCCCTTCCCTAACAGCACTTTTATCACCTTTAGGGGTAATGTGAAACCATCCACGTTGCTACTTTTTTTGGGTTAGGGAAAAATGAAAAGATAAAAATTTCTTTTAAACAATAAAGATATTATCTTGCTGTCAAATATGAGAATAGCACTGCCCCTACGCCGAACAGGCTGTGAAAGAGGATAGCCTTCCAGAATATCCTTACCTCCGAGGATCCCTTTCCTATCCACAGGGACCACAATGCCTCCAAGCCCTTTGTCCTTATCACTCCGCTATCATCCACATAGCCAACTGTCCATGTAAACCTGTTTCTCAGCCTTATGAAAAAGTTTATCAGGTATGGGGCTGTGGCAATTATTCCTGCAGTCTTTATTGTTCCTATCACGATGGATGAAGCCAGAACAGCTCCCATCA
>NZ_RCOS01000102.1 GCF_003947435.1 Candidatus Methanodesulfokora washburnensis | reverse complement strand
CGCCCTCCCCTCTATGTCGTTCCACTTTACAGGCTGCTCTGCAAGCTCAACATCATACCTCTGCATCTCATTCAGCACTTTTACGGCTGTCTTTACGCTCCAACCCTGATTTGCATCAATTCTTATCCTTATGCTGTTGCCCACAGCATCCCTGACAGCTTTAACCCTTGCAAGATCCTCCTCTGGACTAGTGCCGACCTTCAGCTTCAGTACCCTGAAACCCCTGCTCACAAGTTCAACAGCATCTTTTGCCATCTCCTCAGGCTTTTTTATACCTATTGTGAAGTCCGTTTCTATTTTCTCCCTATAACCGCCAAGCATTCTCCACAGGGGAATTTTCCTCCTCTTTCCAATAAGGTCAATGACTGCCATCTCAAGAGCCAACTTTGCTGCGGTATTTCCCAAGATAGCTTTATCCATTCTTTCCTCTATGAGCTCCAATCTTTCAGGATCCTCCCCTATCAAAATAGGAGCTATATCTTTTATAGCTGCTTCTATAGTGTGCTCACTCTCCCCAAGTATTTTTCTAGAGGGAGATGTCTCCCCCAAACCAACATTTCCCTCGTCATCGTAGACCTTTGCTATCACATCAACGCTGTAAGTTGAGGTTCCGAGAGAGATTGTGAAGGGCTGCCTATACAAGAGCTTTGCCTCGTAGATCTCAACTCTCTCTATCAATAGATCACCCATCTCTTTGAGCCCTTCTCCTTAAAAATCTGCTCTGGCAAGTTATTTTATCAGAGATATTCTACAAAATTTTAATCTACTTTATTTAATAAACTATGTAGAATTTTATTTTTATATTAATAGCATTAGCAATTATATCCGGAGAATGAATAAATTAGGTATGATAAGAGCTGGGGATGCAAGAAGCTCCCCCGATTTCTGGATTAGGGATGTTGACATCATTCTGATGTCTCAAAATGATATAGAAAAATATAATACGCTTATCAGAGATAGAGTTAAAGATGTGGTAGATCTAAGAACCCTTCCAGATAAAGAAGAAGTTCTCAAATCAATGATTAGCTATGATGTTTCCGGAGTGTATTACAGAGGTAGACCGTTAAATGAGAAAATTCTTATGAAAATAAAAAAAGGATAGATGCTGATGGCTTCTCTGGAAATTTTGTCTATGGAATAACTGTTAGAAACACTGATTTGAGAAAGTTGCCAGTGGAAGTCGGGATGTTCAGGGAGATAGGAGATAAGGAATTTGATGTACTTCAGGAGACAGGTCTCGAACTCGCTGAACCCCTGATAATACTTCACAAGAGCAGGGATAGAAAGTGGTTTTTTGTCCAGACAAGGAATTATAGGGGATGGGTCAGATCTAAAGATATAGCATTGGCGGAAAGGAAGGATCTATTTGACTACATAGAAAGAAAGGAATTTTTGATGGTCACAGGAGACAGAGTTTTCACTCAACCAAATCCCTATGAAAGGGATATCTCCATGAAAGAGATGGTAATGGGAACCAGAGTCCCGGTTATTGACTCAAAAGTAGAGACAGTAGATGGCCAATCAACTAATGGGAATTTCGTAATAGAGCTTCCATGCAAGAGAAAAGGGGAGATGGACACAAAACCAGCTTTGATCTCCATGAGGGAGGATGTTTCATTGGGTTATATTCCATACACTGTAAACAACATAATAAAGCAAGCCTTTAAGTTCTTATGGCATAGATATGGTTGGGGAGATGGATTCTCCGGAATAGATTGCTCTGGGCTTGTTATGAGAGTTTTTAAGACTTTTGGAATAACTCTTCCCAGAAATACATGGCAGCAAGAGAGGTGTCCAGGAAAAACAGTGGAAATAAAAGGGGAGGAATCTCTAAAGACTGTCCTTCCAGGATCTGCTCTATACATGCCAGGACATGTTGCAATATACCTAGGCGAAGCAGATTCGAGAAACTACATAATACATGCATTTCACGGCTATTTCGATGGTCTTAGATTCATCAAGGTGAACGAGGTAGCTGTTACAACTGTAGACCTAATGAGATCGGATGGCAAAAGATTTGTGGACTGCTTTACCAAAGCAATTGCATTTACCTTTTGAATCTGATAAATTATTTTGCCTCTTGTACAATCCTTGGGCTACTTTTCCTGAGAGGCTGAAATGCTATCTAGTTTCATGTATTAATGTACTTCAATTGAAATTTCATCTTTTTAGTAGTTACAAGTTCAGAGGCCAATTTTCAGCTTCAAAATCCAATTTTTCACCAAGTTAATCCTTTTTAAAGACCCAAATCTCCCTCACATGCCCTTTATCTACATCTATCTCAAGCTCTCTGAGCTCAGCCTCAATCCCTGCTTCTCTTAGGGCAGCAAACATGATATTTGTCATTATGTGGGAAGGGGCCATTCCTGATCTGACAAGCGTATCGGATGATCTGAGGACAGAGACTCCATACATATCAAGTTGAAGTCCCTCATCTGTCTCCTTAATCTCTATTCTTTCCATATAACCTGATCTCTCGAGATATCTAGCTATGTTTTTCAATGTGGTGATGGGGTTTTCCCCGATTACATTGCTTTTTATCAGGGAGAACATGATCTTTCCTGCCTCTTTGAATATCTCTTCTGCCCTTTCCTTCCCGCATATTCTGTTAATAGCCGTACACAGCGCCAAATTCACTAAGTCGAAGAAGCTGGGATCCATAGTAAGAAAGGAAGTTACAGGGATAAAAATGTTGTGGATAACTTAATTAGTTGATGGTGCTCTAATTTCGTATGGGGCTAAGCGATGACGAGGTGAACAAGATCATAGAGGCAGTAAGAAATCAGCTTATGAAGAAGCCTGAAAAGAAGGTTAAGCTTGGAGACATGGAAGTTGATTATAAGACGATTGCAGAAGCTCTTTCAATGGCCGACATGAATCTGAAAAGGGAAATTGTGGAGGAGATGATGAATCTGATGTTCAGCACTAAAAAAGAGGATAGTGTTGAGCAATAATTTAAAATAATATTAAACAACTAAAATTTTTAACAGGCATAAGAATATATCCACCAGAGGCATATTAAGTATATCTTCCATATCACTGTCCTATTTGTTGTCTCTTCTCCAAAAATTTTTAAGCAAATCCATCATAAAATAGGGGGTGCAGGGTATGGCTAGAGCGCTTTCTTCCAAGGATATCCTGACATGCCAAGATCTTTCCAGACAGGATATAAGACTGATTTTTGATACTACAAGGGAGCTAAAGCATGCCTTCTACAGGGGAGATATGCCTAGGCTACTTGATAGGAAAACTCTGGGAATGATATTTGAGGAGCCATCTACTAGGACTAGGGTATCTTTTGAGGTGGCCATGGTCCAGCTGGGAGGACATGCCCTTTATCTCAGACCAGGGGAGATTCATCTAGGTGTAAGGGAGACCATAGCTGATACGGCAAGAGTTCTCAGCAGATATGTCGATGCAATAATGGCAAGGCTTCTAAAACATGAGACCCTAGAGGAACTGGCCAGATACTCAAGAGTTCCTGTGATAAATGGGCTGACTGATTGGTTCCATCCAGTTCAGGCATTGACAGATGTTTACACGATGGAGGAAAAGTTTGGTGATTTAAAGAAGATAAAGGTGAGCTTTTTCGGGGATGCCACCAATGTTGCTAACTCCCTTTTAGTCCTCTGCTCCAGGCTTGGAATGAACTTCACATTCTGCGGGCCTAAGAAGTACTGGCCAAAGGAGAGGGTGATGAAGATGGTGGAGGAGAATATATCTGAGACTGGTGCGAACATAAACCTCACTGAGGATATAGATGAGGCTATAAAGGGCGCCAATGTGGTTTACACAGATCTCTGGTGGTGGGTTGGGCAGGAGCATGAAGCGGAGGAGAGAAAAAGGGCGTTTGCCCTGTATCAAGTAAACTCTGCTCTGATGAAGAAAGCTGATAAAAATGCGGTGTTCATGCACTGTCTCCCTGCAGCTAGGGGAATGGAGGTGACAGACGATGTGATAGATGGACCTTGGAGCATCGTCTGGGATCAGGCGGAGAACAGGCTTCATGTGGAGAAGGCCATACTTGCCCTGTTGATTGGGAGGTAGATGAATGTCCGCTGGAAGGTTCAAGAGGGTTTTGAAGTATTGGGATTTGTTTCTTTTTAATGTATGTGCAATTATAGTGCTCGATACAGTGGCATCCTCAGCAGCAATAGGAATGCAGACCTTCTTCTGGTGGTTTATATCTCTTTTCCTGTTCTTCATACCATATGGGCTGATAACAGCGGAGCTTGGCTCTGCATGGCCGAGCGAGGGAGGTATTTATGTCTGGGTCAAAGAGGCCTTTGGCGAAAAGCTGGCTGTGATGACATCATGGCTCTACTGGGTGAATGTGGCTCTCTGGATGCCTTCTGTATATGTTCTATTCAGCGGCACACTTTCCAAAGTATTTGCACCAGATCTGGATATATGGAGCCAGACGATAATAGCAATAGTGATGATATGGATCACTGTGGCTGCTGGCATATTGGAGCTGGGAAAATCAAAGTGGATACCCAATATAGGGGCTGTGGTCAAGGCATTTGTCCTAGTGAGTTTGGGGATTCTTGGAGTTTACTGGATATTCATCAGGGGTTTTGCAAATCCATTCACAGCATCCGATTTGCTTCCATCTTGGAGCACAACTCTCGCATATCTGCCTGTGATAGTGTATAACTACATGGGATTTGAGCTAGCAAGCTCTGCTGGTGAGGAGATTGTGGATCCAAAGAGGGATGTGCCCAAAGCAATAGTATTTGCTGGTGCTGCCATATTCATCCTATACGTTCTGGGAACATTTGGCCTTCTTGCAGTACTTCCTTTGGATAAACTTAGCATAGTCACTGGGATCATAGATGCTATAACAGAGGTTTCTGGCCTGCTCGGTCCATCCGGTGAGATAATGATAGTGATATTCGGAATTCTAATTTTGTATACATTCTTTACAAACATGGTCACTTGGACAATAGGAGCTAACAGAGTTGTGGCCTCCACAGCTCAGGAAGGTCTTCTGCCGAAGTCCCTCGGACACCTGCATGGCAGGTACATGACCCCTGATTATGCATACTACCTCACTGGTATAATAGGCACTGTGCTATTGCTGGGAAATGCAATACCTGCTGAGAGCATAGCAAGCATATTCTGGACTATTTTCGCTCTTTCCAGCTTGATATTCCTGATTCCATATCTATTCCTCTTCCCTGCATTCATAAAGCTGAGATACTCTAAGCCCGAGGTGCCAAGACCATACACAGTGCCTGGAGGGAGAATTATAGCTTGGATTTCGGCTGTACTTGGTGAGATTTTCATAGCTATGGCATGCCTGTTCTTCTTCAAGCCTCCGGAGGAGATAGCGGATGTTGTGCTGTATGAAGCACAGCTCATAGGAATAACAGCGCTTGTTATAGTGGTTGGTTACTTGCTCTATGTCTGGAGCAAGAGGAGGTATGGATCTTGAGGATAAAGCCCTCTCAACCGGCTGAGTGGGAGAAAGCTAGAGTGGTGCTTCTCTGTCAACCAAGCATAGAGACATTGTTCGCAATACTGGAGACTAACTCAGCGAACTTCCTCTTTCCTTTTGACCTGAGAAAGGCGGTAGAAGAACACAGGAATTTCAGGAGGAAGCTTGAGGAATTTGGGGCTAAGGTGTATGATCTCAGGGAAATGCTGATTTCAGGTTGTTTTGATAGTCCTTTGGAGGAAAATATAAAGAGGCTGAGGGAATTTGCGCTGAATAGTGTCAAATACAGTTTTGATAAAGGTATATCAGCAGAGGATAGGGAATTTCTCTTGAAGAATCTCAGGAAGACAATAGAGGTTCTCAGTCCGGATGTGCTGGCTGATATCATAATTTTAAGACCTGTGATAAACATTTCCTATAATCCGCATGCATTAGATCCAACCACGCGCTTTCTTTCAAGCTACTGTGTTGAGCCTGCGAACAACTTGTACTTCATGAGGGACGGAATGCTCACCACAAGAGAGGGCATTGTGATTGGAAACTTCACGCTGGATGTCAGGAAAATTGAAAATGATATAGTCGATCTCGCACTTAGACAGATGGGCATAGAGCCCATTTTAAGAGTAAGAGAGCCTGGACATGCTGAAGGTGG
The DNA here is from genome assembly GCF_003947435.1 of Candidatus Methanodesulfokora washburnensis. Classification (GTDB taxonomy): domain Archaea; phylum Korarchaeota; class Korarchaeia; order Korarchaeales; family Korarchaeaceae; genus Methanodesulfokora; species Methanodesulfokora washburnensis. The sequence goes on along the minus strand of NZ_RCOS01000102.1, from coordinate 9,021 downwards.
GGACTTCATGCCCGCTGGAGATTTTGTCCTTCAGGGACAGGGACTGCTGACTGATGAGAATGGGGTAAATCAGATGCTCGAACATGGAGTTTATGGAAACGTGGAAGTGGGAATAGTTATGGATCCAAATCCTGCAATGGAGGAGATGCATCTTGACACTTACTTCAACTTTCTCGGGAAAAGCATAGCTTTGCTATCGGAGGACAGGATGAAAGAGGGAAAGGAGCCGATAGTGGAGGTATACGAACCAGTTGCTGAGAGCAGGGTAAAATACATTAAAAAGTATAGGACGACCCTTAGAAAATATCTGGAGGACAAGGGGTTCGAGATATTTCCCATAAGCTTGGAGGAACAGAGAAATTTCGCACCAAACTTCCTTTTGCTGGAGGACAGGAGGTTGATAGGTGTTGCACAAGCAGGACAGGATTTTGCAGAAAGGTTGAAGAAGTGGAATATCAGAGCTGAGCTGCTTGATTTCTCAGCTCTAACCGGAGGCTATGGAGGACCCCATTGCATGAGCCAGGTGATCGTGAGAGGCTAGAAATAAAAAAGATAAAAAGGATTAGACTGCTTCCACAATAGGAAGCTCTATTTCCGTCTCCTTTATTATTCTTGCAACTTCTTTGAACTTCTCCAGAGTGATATCCACATCCTCCTTTGTGTGCTGAATGGAGACAGTCCACTGCTCATCGGGACCGAAATTGGGTATCACTCCTCTGTTCATCATGGCTATGAGGAATATCCACCACTTCCCTATATCAGCTTGCATGAAGCTCCTCCAGTCCACTACTTCTTTCTCGGAGAAGACTAGGGATCCGCTCACGCCTATATGCTGTACTGTTGCCTTTATTCCGTTATCCCTTATTATATCCTTAAATCCATTTGCAAGATCATCTCCAAGCCTGCTTGCATATGCTAGTGCTTCCTCGGTGAGGATATCCCTTAATGTCACCAATCCTGCCCTTATTGACACCGGATTTGCGTTGAACGTGCCTGCATGTGCCACAACTCCGGGGACTATGCTTTCCATTATCTCCCTCCTTCCAGCCACTACGGACAGTGGAAATCCACCTGCTATTGCTTTTCCAAGTGTAATTAAATCAGGCTTCACCCCGAAATATCCAGCAGCCCCTGAGTAAAACTTTCCACCTGTTTTTATCTCATCGAAAATTAGCAGACAGTTGTACTCATCGCATATGCTCCTGAGCCCCTCCAAGAACCCCTTCTTCGGAGGGACGAAGCCCATGTTCATAGCTATAGGCTCCAATATTATGGCAGCTACATCATTTCCATGCACCTTCATGACCCTCTCAACGCTATCCAGATTGTTGAATTGGGCCACAACAGTGTTCCTGACAGCCTCCTCAATCACACCCTGAGAACCAGGTACGGAATTGGGTGTCAGATAATGTCCTGCTTTGAATCTAGTTGGTTTCACGCTCACAAGCAGGTAGTCATGAGATCCATGATAGCATCCCTCAAATTTCAGGATCTTCTTTCTTCCTGTAAATGCCCTCGCTATTCTGAGTGCATTGAATGTTGCCTCAAGTCCGGTGGAGGAGAACTTCATCATGTCTACCTTGAACCTCTGCCTTATTATCCTAGCCAGCTCAACCATCTCATCGAACTCAAATCCATATATAGTTCCATTCTCTATCTTCTCCTTCATTGCCTCGACAAGCTTTGGGTGGCTGTGGCCTATTCCCAAAGCTCCAAATGCCATGTTAAAATCTATATACTCATTTCCGTCTACATCCCATATCCTGCTCCCCTTAGCCTTTTTCATATATATCGGGTGAGGTTCGAAGTATCTGTAGTTGCTGTTCACTCCGAATGGAACTAAATCCCTTGTTTCCTCAAATATCCTTGCCGAATTAGGAGTTCTCCTCTTGTATAACTCCACTTCAGAAGCAGGTACCTTGTCCAGTTTCATAGGGTCACCCTAGGAAAATTCTCCCAGAAAAATATAAACTTTTCTGGAAATTTCCCAAGAATTTCTGTTAATATTAGTAATCAGTGCCATTCCTCTACTTCAATGTACCACTTCTCCTTAGTTCCTATAGCTGCCCTTTTCTCCCACTTCTTTGATTTTGGAGCTTCCTCCAAGAATTTGAGCAGCTTTTCTATTCTATCCAATACCACTCTCTTGTCCTCATCAGGTATGCCGTATTCATCCACTTTTTTGGCCGCAAGCTTCAGGTTGGTGGTGACAGTGTACCAGAAGCCCCAGTCGTCAAATAAGCCCTGATATTTAAATGCCCCGAGATTTATCTTATCATTATCATCGTAACCTAGATCATGAGCTCTCAGCAGTACTATAACATCCTTTATATCCTTATCATTTATCTTTACGATCTGGAGCTTCTCCAGCAATAACTCGGCAAGAGGGATAGTTACTGGATCCATCTCAAGTCTTCCCTCGAAGTTTATAACATGGTTCATGCTGAGCCTGTCCAAGAATATCTCAACCATCGGTATTCTAGGCCCATAGTAGATCTGCCTGATCTTCCCGTAATACATCAAGAGCCTGTTATCTATCTCATAACCCCTCTTCCTCAGGAAGTTCACATATTTATCCCTCTGCTTGCCGTAGCCAGCAAGATCTATGTCCGTGAAAACCCTCTGTCCAAGTCTTCCCAGCTTGTTCCACAGAGCTTCATGCTCCTTGCTGTGCATGTAAACAGCCATCCCACCCATTACCCTTAGAGTGAGCTTTTCATCTTTAGCTGAGTTAACTATCTCCACTGCCTCCTTAACAAACTCCTCCGGCTTCGGATATTCCTCCAAGGGGATCTCACTGGGCAACCTAAATCTTCGAATCATGTAAACACCTTCTCAATTTCTCGCAGAAGACCAAAAAATAAAACGTTTCATGAAACTCTTCAGAGCTCCTCCTCAACGTATATCCTTATCCCTCTCTTCTTCAGTTCTTTGAAGAATGGCAGGGGCTCTATGACTTCTTCCGGGTTCTTAACACCTCTCTCCTTTATCTTTCCAGTGGCAATCATCTGCACTGCAATGGAGGTGGGTGTTCCCACTGTAACAGCTTGTGCGCTCAGATTCCACTTCCTGCTCCACTCTGTGTGCATGTCTACTGTTATCCTTTTCCTCTCCCCATCCTTCTTCCCCTCTGCAATCACTCTCATTATGTCGTAATCGTTTGGCGGGATGTCCTTTCCCTTGAATGTCATGTTTACAAGCTCCCGGAGGAGATCTCTGGGAACTATCTCAATGCCCTTAACTTTTATTGGATCGTCTCTGGAGAGTCCTAGATCTGTGATAAGCTTGTACTTCATGTAGAGATCTCTTGGATATGATAATTTGTAATCCACATACCTGAGTCCCTTGGACTTGAATGTCTCCCCCAGTGTCCACACTTCAGGATGCTCTATATAGTAGAGTTCCTGAACTCCAACAGGCGGCGGAAAGTACATCACCTCCCTATCCTCCTCCCTGACCGGCTGTATGAGTTTTATTTTTCCGTCCTCCCATATCTCAACTGGGTGCATGTACTCATCCAGTATGCAATCTAGGGAGTATGGCACAGGCAGGGGAATTCTAAGGGATTCATAGTCATTGAAATCCACCCATCCCTCCCTTAAGAATAGCCTCTCAACTTCATCTAATCTTTCTATGGCATATCTAGCTGCAACATTTATCATGCCGGGGCATCCTCCAAGTCCTGGAATTGCAAGCAAACCAGCTTCCTTGTATCTATCATTGAATTCAAACTGCTTTTTCAGTATAGGCACCTCTGACCCGAGGTCCGTGTAGTGGACTCCTGCCTTCAAAGCAGCCTCCATCACCTGAGGAATGTAGTAATATATTATTCCATTAACGACAATATCTGCTCCCTTGAGAAGCTCCGCAGTCTCCTCCACATTTCTGACATCCACCTTGGCGTGCTCAAGTTTCTTCCTTCTTGTGAACTTTCTCGCTCCTTCAACCACTGCTTTTGCCTTCTCCTCATTTATATCAGCCACTAATATATCATCCACAAATGGACTTACGTCATCATCCGCAAGATCATAAACAATAGCTGGAGCCACCACACCTGCTCCTAGGACGACAACTCTAGTCATGTAATCACCCAAACTAACCCGAGACAAAGGAGTATCCCTTAACTCTGTCCTTTTCCAGATCTATCAGCACTCCCTTCAGTATTCCCTCCCCGTACTCGCTTCCAGGATTGAAGCATACAGTTCTTCCTATGTTACACACTCCTTTTGACTCGTGGATATGACCATGAAGACCCATTAGAGGCTGATACTTTTCTATGGCTTTCCTGACAGCTTTGCTTCCTACCGGTATCATCTCACTAACTGAGGGTGTCAAATCTCTTGAGAGCTTTGGCGCCAGATCAAGCCCGGAGTCATATGGCGGAACATGGAAGTTGAATATAGCCCTCTCCATATCCTTTATGTCTTTTACAAGACTTTCAATTATCTCCTCCAGCTTTTCCTCTGGAACCTCCCTTGGCGTGTTCCAAGGAGTTGGATTGCTGTGTGGAACTGTTATCATCTCGTGATATTCGTCTATATACACTTTTTTCATCCCAGCATTTATGACAAAATCACTGCTATTCAGCACATCCTCTATCTCCCAGGGATCGTCATTCCCTGCTGATATGAACAGCTTTATATTTTTGTCCCTGAGCCTCTCCTCTGCCAACTTTATCCAGCTCTCCAGCCTTTTCTTTATGTTTTCAACGAAAATCCTGTCCTTAAGCTCCGGATTACTCTCTATTTTATCAAGCTCCTCTTTGCTCACACATATAGGATAATAGCCAGCTATGGATATTCTCTTCTTCATGTCCTCCAGATCCTTTTCCTTGAACTTGTAGGTTCCACCGAAGAACGTGCTGATGTAAGTTCCATCAGGATTTTTCACTATGGGAACAAGGAGCTTTCCGGATAGATCTCCCAACAGTATTCCCACATCCGCTTTATATATTGGAAGTGCATTTATGAACTTTCTAAATACATATTCAGATCCATGTACATCTGTAACAAACAATATTCTGGTCATTTTTATCACCTCCTTATCCTTCGTTAAAAAATAAAGGGAAGGGGTTATTCGGGAGGCAGCTCCTTCCAAGCTAGATCGATATCTATACCTTCCTTCTTGTTCTTCCATCTCCAGAAAGCCCACCACAGCATTCCACCGGTCCATACAAATAGAAATGCTATGAGTCCTTCTGGTGTGATTCCTTCTAGCTCTGGGGTTGTGTAGTAGAAGTACTCTATGATGGCCACATTTATGAGATCAACTATTGCTGTTATTGTTATTATGGGGATAGGCCCTATCCTCCAGTTTCTGTACGGAGAAGTCTCCCACACAGACTTAACTTTTCTCACAAAGGGGAATATCATGGCACCTATTGCTGTAACTCCCCACAGCGAAATTCCCTCTGTTGCTGGGCAGTCAAGGGAGGATATGGGTCCAGCTCCTCCGAAGCAGTATAAAGCAATTCCCAATTCTGATACTATGAAGAAGAATGTCAGGTTCTTAACTGGCGACGCCCATTTTGGACTGACTTCCGAGAACCATTTTGGACCCATTCTGTCCATTCCCCATGCAACTGCAATCCTGCTAGCTGCGACATAGCCAAGCGGAATATACATATAATCACAAATTATAAAGCTAAGGGCTGCTATTACAGCTAAGATAGCTCCTAGCGTGGTGGATGTATCCAGAAAGACCCTCGTTATTCCAACATAGTTTGCTGGGAAGGGCATATTATATCCATCCAGTCCAACGTTATCGGCTACTGATAATGCATACATGAAGTCATTGCCGATTATATTAGGAACAAGTATAGCAAATATCAGTACGAATATAGCGGGGGCAACTACAGAACTTATCTGGGCTATTATTATGTTTCTCTGGGGTCTTTTTATCTCTCCAGCCATTACATTTAGATCCAAGCCATATCGGGCCCACCAAGCATTAACTACAACAAGACCAAGCGTTCCAGCTATCATTGATGCGCTCGGGGCAAAAACTCTTGGATCCACTTCCATTGCAGCTTTTATCATGCTATCATAATCTAGAGATCCATACTGGGCTGCTAGCGCATTCCATGCTTGGACGAATTCCTCATGTGTATGAGTGCCTAGTATTATCCCGACAACAGCTAAGCATATTATCGAGAGGATCATCATGGTTCTCTGGTGCCAGAGATAGAATCTTAAACCATAAAATGTGAATAAATAGCCTAGAAGATTGATTATAGATGCCACTATGAACATCCCCATTGGAGACGCGCACCACTCAGCTGCTTCTGGCATGTCAAGCATTCCAAAGAGAGTTGTAAGACCAGGATCTGCCACCCACGGAGCTAGTATTATGCCCCAAAGCCACCAGACGAAGTACTCAGCAAAGCTGACAGCCATGCCGATGGCTGGATGTAATATCCTTGTGTTATAGATGTAGCTACCTCCACTTCTTGGCATTGATGCTCCCAGAATTCCCCACGTCAATGCTGCGCCGAATATTCCTAATGCTGTGGCTATCCATATAGAGTTTAGTATGTGGCCCGATGGGAACAGCCATATGCCCCAACTTAACAGGGTCCATATAGCGACCGCAGGTCCTTGGTTAAGGAATCCGAAGGAGAATGCATCTATTAGGCTTGCCTCCCTTACCAGACCACTGGCCCTCCTTGCGAATACCTCTTTTGGCACGATTCCCTCGGAACTGGTATCCGACATGAGGTATCCCCCTGCATTCCTCAGGGGTTTACTTAAAAAGTTATCGTCATAATAACAACTATCAGACCTGAATTTAGGTTTATGGTCATTTTTTTAGTTTATATCTGGATTTTGTCCAAGAAACAACCCATATTCAAGGATATTAATTAATTATTTATTATGCAGTGAATTTTGATATTTTTATCTAATGATGGTACTCTATGAGTAAGATTTAAATAATATCCCCTCATATTTGGAAAGATCTTCTATGGTTGGGCCATATTCTGGATATCTTCTAAGAATCGATCTCTCAACAAGTAGGATAAGAAGGGAGGAGATACCGAAAAGATGGCTTGATCTATATGTAGGAGGCAGGGGACTTGGCTTAAAATACCTTTATGAGGAGGTTCCAAAGGGAACAGATCCTCTAGGACCAGAAAATAAGATCTTCATAATGACAGGTCCTCTCACCGGATCCCTCGGCCCTCTCACAGGCAGGTGTTGTATGGTGACAAAGTCCCCGAAGACGGGAACTGTCAATGATGGATATGCAGGGGGTCACATAGGACCTGAGCTGAAGTACTGCGGTTATGATGGGCTGGTGATAGAGGGAAGATCTGAAAAGCCAGTTTACATAAGGATAATGGATAAGGAAGCCGAGATAAGGGATGCTTCTCACCTCTGGGGAAAACGTGTGTATGAGACATCGGAGGAGATGAAGAAGGAAATAGGAAGGCATGCAAGCACAGCTGTAATAGGACCAGCTGGGGAGAACCTATCACTTATATCATGCGTGGCTGTGGATTCACATTTTGTCTTCGGAAGAGGAGGAACAGGAGCTGTTTTTGGATCAAAAAAGCTAAAAGGAATTGTTATTTCAGCTTCTGAGAGGAAAATGGAGCTACCTGAGAGATTTAATGATGCTGTGAAAAAAGTTCTGAAGGAGAGCGTGATGACAGAGGCAAACATGTGGGCAAAGACTGATGGAACACCCATAATAGTGGATATGTCGAATGCAGCAGGGGTTCTTCCGACCATGAACTTCAGAGAGGGATACTTTGAGGGAGCTTCGGGTATAAACACAGATGCAATAAAATCTAGGTTGTCCCGCAGGGTTGCATGCCACTCCTGTCCGATGGCATGCAAGAAGAAGATAAAGACAAGGTATGGAGAGTTAAAGGCACCGGAATACGAGACAATAGGCACGATGGGATCAAATCTGGGAATATCCAGCATAGAGGATCTAGCCAAGTTGGGAGCTCTTGCAGATGATCTGGGATTTGACACAATATCTCTTGGAGTTACGCTCAGCTTTGCGACAGAACTGACCGAGAGAGGAATTGTAAAAACGGATCTTAGCTGGGAGGATGCGGAAAGCTATGCCAAGATGATAGAGGATATGGCATTTAGAAGAGGTTTCGGTGCAAAGCTAGCAGATGGGGTGAGGAAAGCTGTTGAAAGGATAGGAAGCGAGACCAGCAGATATGCCCTGCATATAAAGGGATCTGAAATACCGGCATACGATCCAAGAGGGAGCTTCGGCATGGCCCTTGCTTATGCCACTGCGGATAGAGGAGCCTGCCATCTTAGGGCTTGGACAATAGCTGATGAAGCCTTTGGAAAGATGAATCCCTACACTCTTGATGGGAAAGCTGAGCTAACAAAAGAACTTCAGGACAAGAACAGCATAAAATGGAGTCTGATAATATGTGATTTCTGGCTTGCAAGCTATGAAGATATGGCTATTTTGCTGGGAGCAGCCCTTGATAAAGAGATAAGCGTGGAATACCTCAGAAAGTGCGGGGAGAGGATATGGAACTTATCCAGACTGTTTAATGTGAGAGAGGGATTCTCAAGGAAGGATGATTACCCGCCTGAGAGGTTCTTAAAGGAATCCCACACGAAGGGTGCCTCTGCTGGCAAGGTGATAAATATAGAAGAGTATGAGAAAGCTCTGGATGAGTACTACAGGATAAGGGGATGGGACAGGAATGGAATACCAACCAAGGCAAAGCTGATGGAATTAGATCTCTTGGAGGAGGCAGAGAAAGCGGAGAGGGAGGGGGTATCCCTTCCCTGAAAAACTAGTATGTTATTTTCTCTCTTTTTAAGAAGGACTATCTATCACTCTAAAGGAGATAAAATGGTTTCGTTCCAAGCCATTCAACGATTTTCTCCTTGGCTTCCAGTAACTCCTTCTCTTCATGGAGAAATATGGGCATCAGACCAAATCTTTTCGCTGCAGCCAAAGTAGCACAATCGCCTAGGCTGATGGAGATCTTGCACTTGCAATCAGCTATCTGTTGCCAGATATCATAAATTTCTATTA
>NZ_RCOS01000175.1 GCF_003947435.1 Candidatus Methanodesulfokora washburnensis | reverse complement strand
TCCCAAGATCAAGTGTCATGGCATTCCACAGGTAGATTAAGCTCCTAATTGGAAACGGTTGATCCAACCCTCTTCTCTTGATCTCAATCAATGAGAGCCTCTCAATTAACTTTTCCCTCTCCTCTGGGCTGAGGCCCTTATAAAGAGGGTTATTATTGACTGCTTGGGCTACATTAAACTTTATCTCAGAAATTATTATGTCATCTACATAACCTCCTGCATTTGCCACTAATATAGTCACATAAGTTACTGCAACAACCATTAAAAACAATACTATAGCCCTTCTCACTAACACCTTAACAATCCTAGGTATCTTCAAACAATCCCCTCCACAAAACTAAAAAAATAAAAAATAGGGATTAGTGGGGTCACAGCTTCTGCAGTACTACAGAGACCTCATCGAGCTCAACTTGGCCATTTCCATTAACGTCCTGCCACTTCACTATAACTGTCCCGAAGTTTACCTTGTTCTTCGTTATGTAGAGGAGAGCTGCTTCAGTTCCATATCTGCTCATTCCAGCGACATAGAGATCTTTCCCTATCAGGATTGCTATTCCGTAATCCGTCTTTCCATAGGCAATGTCAGCAAACTTCTCTCCTGTCGGCAGTACCAGAGACCTTGAGTCCATTTTTATCCCTGCTTTGTCAAATGCCTGCTTTGTGTATGTATTGACAAGAGGTCCTCCCACTATCAGGCTTACTCCTTCAGGAGCAGACTTTATCTCAGGAGGAGCTAAGACCTTGTTCAGAATCTCCTTGTCATATCCTATTCCAACTGTAGTGTATGGAAACATTGTGAACTCGGCTATGTCTCTAGCTACTTCCTCTATCTTGTAGGGCAGAAGCCTTATCGACTTTATTGTGCAAGTATGAGCTATTGCATCAGCTCTCTCCACGAAGTAAGGCCCGTCATTTATCCAGAAGTGCCCATAGCTCTTATAGAATTTCATGTAATTGCTATACCTGTTCTTAGCTTCATCAACAGTTATGTACCCAAGGGCTCCAAAGAACTCCCTATATGGTATGAGGCCTTCCTTAAGTGCCTTATCGAGGTACTTCTCCAGTATGGCCAGACTAGGACCTGCTATATAGTTCATCCACTCTATGTTCAGTGCACCAGCTTTATCAGCGCTAAACGCAAGCTCTTTGTTCTCCTCTGCCAGTATACCGATGTAGTAGGCATGCCAAGGCGTGGAGGGCCAGAATGTGTAATAAGCAGCTATCAGTTCAGCGTCAAGAAGGGTGTAATTGAGGTAGTACTCTATTATCAGAGGTTCTTTGCTCACTATCCTCCAGCCAAGGAAGGGATCGTAGGTTGAATGGAAGGGATCAACCCATGATTCATCGTATATCTTGCTGTCCGGGCTTGCCCTCTCATTATCCACTATGAAGGGCATTATGAAGTCAGCTAGGGATCTAACTGAACCATCATGATAGGCAACTCTTCCCAGAACAGATCCATAGTTTACTGTAAACTTGACCTGAGCGAACTTGACCCCTGCCTCCCTAGCAGTTACCATTCTTTGTTCCTTGACATTCCAGCGATACCAAGCTCCACCTGGAACATCAATCCTGCTGACATATGTTAAGTTGAACCAGCTCTTTGTCTCTTCGCTTCTGGTGATCGGCAGGCCACTCAAAACCTCCATATCAACGCTTTTGACGTTAAGAGGTATCGCCATTCCTGTCTTCGGATCGCGAAGGAATGCCCTACTACGTGTTGCATAGTCATATATCATCGAGTCGTATATCCAGTTTGAGCCAGCGACAGGGTTCCAAGGATCAACTATAACCTCGGCACTTCCTATTTTAGCCATTCCTCCGAATTTAAGCCCTTTATTTGCGGTAAAGGCCCAGGACATTCCCGAGTATCCTGCAGCATAATCAGCCACCAGATTGATGTCCTTTCTGCGAGCCCAAACTGCATTTTGGTCAACAAGCCACACTCTTACCGAATCCTTCATCGCCATCCACATTGCCTTCTTCATCAAAACATTCCTCTCCGTCATAGATGTGAAGTTCCTCGTAAAAAGCCTCTTTGCTGTTTCCCTAAAGACTGGATCTGGCTTGTAAGCACGCCAGAGAGGAGACAAAGCAGCCAAAGAGCCATCTGGCGTATAGAACTCGGTGAAGACATCCGCATCATCCCTACTTACTACAGTAGTTATCCACCCTCCTGTGTAGAGGCTCCACTTGCCCTCAGCTGGATCCCCTCTCAACCAGAGAGGGGAGGCCTCCCTAGAGGTTTTATACATCCTCTCAACAGTGAATCCAACTTTCTCAAGTTGGCCAGCCACGTAATCTCCTATCTTCTTTCTGGCATCCTCGACCCTTATTATGAACTTTATCACCACCGGCTTTCCTTGATATTGCCATTTTCCTCCAACAAGAGTTGCTCCCATCTTCTTCATCTCTTCCTCTATTATCGCCTTGCCTTTGGCAAAGTCATAGGCATACTCCTTCTCTATCTTTGCATATTCATCGGCATATCTCTTTCCCTCTGGAAACACCTTTATTATCGGAAGGAATTTAGGTGTTGCCAATCCGCCCATTATCTCGTTGACTATATAATTCCTGTCAACAATGTAGTTTATTGCCTCTCTTATCCTCGGGTTTGTGAATGGATTAAACTCACCTGTCTTGAACGTGGCTGGATTGAAGGTTAACTCGTAATAAAGCCCAAATGAGAAGTCGTAAGCCAGAGTAGGCTCCTGTTTGATCTTCCTGTAGAGGTCCGGATCCGGTATGTCTATGAAGTAGGCGTCCATATCCCCTTTGACCATCATATTTATGGCCTTGGATCTATCCTTCTCACCAAAGAAGACTATTGTATCTAACCAGCCATACTTGTTCACTGGGAACTGTTCAGGAGAGGCGAAAACTGGCATTGCGTTTGGCATCAGTAAAAGCGCTGCCAGCAGGAGAAGGGCCGCAAAATACAAGAACCCACCTTTTCTAACGCTCATATTAGTCACCCCATAAAGGGCCAAGGGAAATTCTAAGGTGAATTATATAAATTTTTGTCTTCAGCGATGGAAGTTTCTCACAAAGTTACAATTATTGATAAATTTATTAAATTTTATAAGAAGAAAAGTGAACCGTCACAGAAGCTCCCGGTAATATCCTCCTGACAATCAGCTCCACTTCATGTGTTATCTCATGAGCCTTTTTCAGCGGCATACTTTTTGGGAGAACAATCCTAACATTGACAGTCCAAGGAGGATCGAACACCTCCAAAGACTCCAGAATAACCTCATAGTCATCTATCTTCCTTCCTTCCAGCTCCCTTCTTATCATATCAGCAAGCTCTTTATCTGTCATTTTAAGAGATGGAAGATCAGCTGGATCGACATGTACTATGGCCTCAACAACTCCTGGAATCTCCTTTATCCTTCTCTCAAGCGCATCGGATATCTCATGAGCTCTCACTATATCTATATCTGGATCAACAACCGCATGCACGGAAACCTTTTTCTCCCTGTTGAAGCCACTTATTTTTATCCCATGAACCTCTATCACCCCATTTATCTCAGATGATATCCTTTTCACAGCCTCCTTGATCTCCTCATCAGCTGATATGGTTTCAACAATGAAATCAACATCCTTTCTCAGCCTCTCGCTTATCCTCTTAGATATCTCCTTTGGTATTCTGTTCTCCATTCCAGAATCAACAAGCACTGAGATATCCCCCAGCACCATATTTCCAACAGATCTAGCCCTTATCCTGTTCACCCTTATGACCCCAGGAATATCGGAACATGCCTTTCTTATCTCATCCATCAGAGAGGGATCTATCCTGTCGGTTAAATCCATGAGAGAATCCTTAGCTATCTTTACAGCAGATCTCAGGAACAAAATTGATATAAAAAGACCTATTATCGGATCCGCTGCTTTTATTCCGAGTTTCACCAGAAATAAGCCTGCTATAACTGTAAGAGAGGTGAATATATCGCTTGAGAAGTGAAGGGCATCTGCCTCTAAAGCTCTGCTTGAGGTTATGCTAGCGGCTTTTTTCAATGCCCTTGATCTTTCTGCATCCACAGCTATTGAAACAACCATCACAATGAATGGTATTATGCCTATCTCTATCTCAACAGGTTTTATTAACCTGATAACTGCTTCCAAAGCCACCCAGCTCATTGTGACAAGCAAAAGAGCTGCTCCTATAAGTCCTCCTATGCTATCGTACTTCCTGTGCCCGTAAGTGTGGGAGCTATCGGGAGGTTTTGCTGAATACCTGACCGATAGAAACGTTATCAATGAGGTTAAACTGTCCAGAGCTGAGTGCATTGCCTCGGCCAGAATCCCCAAGCTATTGGTTATAATGCCTGCAAGCAGCTTTAACAGAAAGAGGCATAGAGATGCGATTAAAGATGATATAGTGAGCTTAGCTACGTCCCTGGTATACCACCTAGTTTTCCATCAGGCTTGCTTATTTAAAATTGTTGTGAAGAAAGACGAAAGTTAGCTCTGCCTTAATTTCCTCCTTGACACTCCCCACGGCTAAAGCCGGGAGATTCCCGGTTTGTCGGCCTTAGGCCTCATCCTACCGGGTTCAGGGCTGTGTCAAGACCAGGGCATGATGCCCTATCAGCCCCTGGATACGGCGTATAGCCGTATCCCCGCTTTGCTGGAACCTCTCCCCCTTTCGGCCCGGAGCCTTATTCCAGCTTTTGGACATCCGAGCTACATCCGAGCGACTCGCTCGACACAACTATCACGGGCTTGTATTTAGGCTTACCGGCAATTCATCCCACGGTTAAAACCGTAGGCTTTCTTGCCGAGTTTCTGTAATAAAAAAATAAAATATTAGGCCTCCCCTGCTCTCTTCAGCAGGATTTCCCAGCGTTCGTCCACCTGTCTCTGGAGCTCCTCAAGCATCCATTTGTTCTCAGGCCTCAGCATGTGAGCAAATCTTCTCTGAACCTTTATGTACTCCTCCACAGGCTTCTTTCTGGCTGGATTCTTTGCTATAGTTTTGCTCATGCCAGTGAGCTTGTACTCACCATTCACAACTTCGTACAACGGGAAGATGCAGGTCTCAACTGCAAGCTTAGATAACTCCACAGTTTTTTCTATTTCAGTCCCCCAGCCTGTCGGACATACTCCAAGGTAGTGTATGAATGATGGCTGGTTCTCCAGCCCTTTCCTCAGTTTCTGTATGGCATCTGTCCAGAATGCAGGAGAGGCTGTTGCTGCATATGGTATTCCATGAGCTACAAATATATCCAATATCGGCTTCTTTGGCTCTATCTTTCCTTTTATCCTGCTTCCCACTGGAGTAGTTGTCGTCCATGCTCCAAATGGAGTTCCTCCGCTTCTCTGTATTCCCGTGTTCATATAAGCCTCGTTGTCGTAAAGCACGTACATGAACTTATCCCTTCTCTCAAAGGCCCCTGATATTGCCTGAAATCCTATGTCGTATGTGCCTCCATCTCCTCCTATCACTATTACATCGTAATCCAGATCGACATCGGGATCATTCTTAAACCTTTCAGATCTGATAAGCTTGTTTCTAGCAGCTACTATGCCGGAAGCTGTCGCAGCGGCATTCTCAAATGCATTGTGAATCCACGGAACATTCCAAGCAGTATAGGGAAATATTGTGGTCGCAACCTCCACACAACCTGTTGCATTTGCGATAACAACTGGTTTTCTCCTAGCCATCATTATCTGCCTGAGTATTATCCCTGGACCGCATCCAGCACATAATCTATGCCCAGATAGTATTCCTGGATCTTTCATCATGAATTTAGCAAGCTCCTTTATGTTTACACTCATTCTCTCACCCCTCTTATCCTAAGAACAGGTTCCTCCTTTCCCTCTATAAGCTCCATGAATATGCTCTTCAGAAGCTTTGGAGACATGTCCCTTCCTCCAAGTCCGTAAACGAAATCTATAAGTGGAGGTGCATCCGGTCTTTTATACAGGGCTGCGGCTAGATCCAAGTAGACTTGGCCGAAGGAGCCGAAGCTTATTCCTCTGTCCAAAATGCCAACCATGTCCTTTCCTGAGAGTATTTTCCTGAACTCATCAGCTGGAAATGGTCTGAAGGTCCTTATCCTGACTATTCCAACCTTGTGACCCTCATTTCTGAGCTCATCAACTACATATCTTGCTGTCCCCATCGTGGATCCTATGCCTACAAGCAGATAGTCCGCATCATCAGCCCTGTAGGGATCGAGAAGTCCATCACCATACCTTCTTCCGCTTATTTCTGCATATTCCTCATGAACATCCATTATCACTTTCTTTGCATTTCTCATCGCCTCTATTTGTTGCATCTTATGCTCTATGTAGTAATCATATAGATCTAGAGGGCCAAAGGTAATGGGATACTTTGGATTCAGCATCCTGTAAACCTCTTTCTCTCCATATATTCTCGGTAAAACTATCTTCTCAACCTTTCTGGTGCCAACAAAATTGCTTACAACATCATCCGGCAGAACATAGATGTTCTGCATTGTATGAGTTATGAGAAATCCGTCCATCATAACCATTACTGGGAGAAGCACATCCCTGTGCTCAGCTATCCTGAAGGCCTGTATTGTGTTGTCATACACTTCCTGCGCATCTTCAGAGTATATCTGAATCCATCCCGAATCCCTTTGACCCATGCTATCGTTGTGATCGCAGTGTATGTTTATCGGTCCGGATGGAGCTCTGTTGGCAACAGCCATCACTATCGGAAGCCTTAAGCTTGCTGCTATGTAGAGAACTTCATGCATGAGCTGCAATCCATTTGCAGCAGTTGCTGTGAAGGCCCTTGCTCCAGCAGCAGCTGCACCTATGCATGCACTTAGGGCACTATGCTCGCTCTCCACAGCCACAAACTCGAGATCAGCTTCTCCATTGTTCACAAACTCGGATATTCTTTCAACTATTATCGTCTGAGGCGTTATGGGATAGGCTGAGACAAAGTCCACATTGCTCTGCTTAACAGCCCAAGCAACAGCCTCATCACCATTTAAACCCATCACTGTCTGTGCTATCATGAAATCACCTCACCATCTCTATTGCTTTAACGGGACACTCGTTAGCGCAGATTCCGCATCCCTTGCAGTACTCATAGTTTGGCTTTGGGTATCCCTCCCCATCCCATATGATAGCTGAATCAGGGCAGTACATCCAGCAAAGCCCGCATTTAGTGCACTTGCTTGTGTCTATCTTTGGCATGAAAACTTTCCAATCCCCCGTTTTATACTCCAAGGAGGTTAAGGGGGGAACACCTCCTATGGGAAGATCTCTCCACCCCATCATCCCGACATCGCCTCCTCATATGCCCTTTTTATCGCCTTAACATTTTTCTCCCCAATATCTCCAGGCCACCTGCTCATAATAGCTTCAGCCAGCTTGTCCATTGGGACAACTGGTATTGCCCTCAGGAGAACTCCAAGAGTTGCAGTGTTTGTCGAGGGCCTCTTCACCTCCTCAAGGGCTATTGAGGTGGCATCCGCAACCCATATCTCCACATCTTTTCCAACTTTTAGCTCCTCTCTCAGCTTCTCCGGTTTCTTCTCCGAGTTTATTACTATTTTTCCTCCTCTTTTAAGGCCGCTCAAAATCATCTCCCTGTATTTTAAAAGAGTTGGATCTATCACAATTATGGCATCAGGCTCGTATATTCCACAATGTATTTTTATCGGCTTATCATCTATCCTGTTGTATCCATTTACAGGAGCTCCTCTTCTTTCAGGCCCGAATTCAGGGAACGATTGTGCGAATTTTCCAGCTTTTATTGCGGCAAGTGCTAAAACAGCAGTCCCGCTCCATACGCCCTGTCCTCCCCTACCGTGCCATCTTATCTCCAGCATTGTATCACCAGCAATTTCTCCATGATTAGCGTAAAAAATTTTTGTCAGATGTTTATTTATTAAAAAGTAATAATATAGCTCTATGTAAATAAGAGTTGCTTGATTTAATGCAGTTAAGATTCTTATAGTGTTATAAAAACTTCCTTTTATTAGTAGAAACTTATAGAAATCTCTCTGCTCACTAAGGCCCTTTGAGATCAAGCTAAACATCTCAAACAAGCTGCCTGTTCACAGTAGAAATTCAAAAAGCAGCACAAAAAGACATCATGCTGAAAATTACTCCGCATAAAGGGAAAAGATAGACCGCTGGACTCCTATCTTAACCGCTGTCGATAGTTATATAACTATCCATTCCATCTTAGATAGCAACAGATTGCTATCCTCATTGATGGCTTTCAGGGGCAACGGAAACCCCCTCATCCTGAGCATGTGCTCATTCGGAGCTAATATACCACCACATACCGGGCATGAGAGAGCAGGATCTCTCGGTTACAAATTTGTGTGAGTATACGCACAAGAGTTAAAAGTTAACTTTTGGAAGCTGCTGACGAACCCTTAAATACTATTCCTTACACATCACTTGGATGGCTATGCAGAGGATAATAGATGATGAAACAGCTTCTGAGCTGAAGGCCAAATTCGATTCGGAGCTTGTAGATCCAGTGGATCTCATACTATTTGAGGGAAACAAAAACAAAGAGTACTCAGATTGGGTAAAACAACTTCTAAAGGAGCTTTCGGAGCTATCCAGCAAGCTGGTACACAGGGTGCATAACATACTTCTTGAGCCCGATGTAATAGAGAAATATAGAGTTGTAAGGGTTCCAACTATATTAATAGGGGCTGATATGGGGTACCTTATAAGGTACACAGGAGCCCCAGCAGGCCATGAGGCATGGGGTTTTGTGGAAACTATATCCCTCGTCAGCCAAGGAAATCCTGATTTAAGTGAGGAGAGCATCAGAAAACTTGATGAGCTGGCTGATATCAGGGGAAGGATAAGGCTTGTCACATTTGTGACTCCGACATGTCCTTACTGCCCACATCAGGTGCTTCTCTCAAATAAAATAGCAGTTGCCCTCAGAGGGATAGTGGAATCTGACTGTGTTGAGGCATATGAGAACCCTGATCTTGCGGATAAGTATAAGGTAAGCGCTGTTCCCCACAATTTGATAACTTTTGCTGAGGGAGATGAGGAGATAGTTCTGTCAACAAGTGTGGGAGTTCAGCCTGAGGATAAGATGGTGGATGACTTGATAGAAGCAGTTAGGCGGGTTAAGAGGTGATCCCCTGAAGCTCCTCTATCTAGTTCTGGATGGAGCTCCAGATGGCCTCATAGAGAAGTCCTCCCTCAGAATTGCTAGGAAGCCCAGCATAGATGAAATAGCAAAAAAATCCGTTTGCGGCTTGATGTACACTGTTGGCAGGGGATATGCTCCTGAAAGCGATTCCGCTGTGATATCGATACTTGGATACGATCCTGAGAAGTATTACACTGGGAGAGGCCCGATAGAGGCTATCGGATCTGGCGTAGAGCTAAAAGACTTTTTCCTAGCTCTAAGGGCTAATTTTGCAACAGTAGACCCGGAAAGCATGAAGATAATAGATAGAAGGGCTGGAAGGGATCTATCATCGGAGGAAGCAAGGGAACTTGCCTCCTCTCTTGATGGAATGGAGATAGATGGATTTAGAATAACTGTGAGGGCATCTGTCGGCCACAGGGCAGTGGTTGTAATAGAGTCAGATGTGCCGTTGAGTGATGAGATAAGCAACACTGATCCTGCATACGATAAAGTTGGGCATATAAGTGTTGCAAAAAAGGATTTCAGCCCTTATATAGCTGAATGTAGGCCGTTATCGGATAGAGAGGATGCCAAAATTTCAGCCAAGATCGTCAATATATTTACAAAAAAAGCTGTGGAGATATTAGACAAGCATGAGGTTAATTTGAGGAGGAAAAAAGAGGGGAAGCTTCCTGCAAATGCCCTGCTCATGAGAGATGCGGGAAACAGAGTGCCTAAATTTGAGCAGATAAACAGAAGGTTTGGAAGAAGTTTTGGGGCTATAGCTGAGATGCCTGTTGAGATGGGCATATGCAAGCTCATGGGAATGAGAGAGAAGAAAGTTCCCCCTCCAACAGGCGATTTGGAGAGAGACCTTCCCAGCAGACTTTCTGCCACAAAGGAGCTGTTAAATGAGGTCGATGTGTCATATGTCCATTTAAAAGGGCCTGATGTCTACGGACATGACGGGGATCTCATGGGAAAAGTCAGATCCATAGAACTCATAGATTCTATCTTTGTGAGAGGGATCGCTGAGGAGCTTGATAATGTAGCAATTTTAATAACATCGGATCATGCAACTCCTTGGACGCTGAAAGCCCATTCAGACGATCCAGTTCCTGTTGCTCTCAGGATTCCGGGAGAGAATGGAGATGGAATAGAGTGTTTCTGTGAAAGAGAGTGCTTAAGAGGTAGCCTTGGAACAATAGATCACGGATGGACGCTTCTTCCTATGATAATGAAGAGGATCTGAGCTGAACGCAGATGATCTTTTTTAATTTCTTGATTTGGGCTGTATATGAATAATTCAGCCGGTTAATAGCTGAATATAGTAGATACAGGCAATACAATCCAGCATCCCCTTTCTTATGCTTGTTAAGCGGAGAGGGCATCATTAACTTTACCAAAAGTTTGCTAAAACTGCGGTAATGTCTTTCCATTTTACTAACAGTTTTCTTTTCATTAGAAAATTTTATTTACATTATGAGAGATAAGCTTCTAAAAAGATAATAGATACGTCCCCATATCCCTATGATAAAGCCATCATGCGAATCCCTGTATTGGCATGTGACAGTTCAGACATGAGATGCTCAGTTGACCAGAGAATAGATAACCTTATAGGATCACCTCATCACACTCATAGTCACGCATGGTTCCATGAGGACAAGAAGATCCCATCAAGCGAAAAGATTAAATATAAGAGGGTTTCAATTTAGATGGGCCCCCATCGAAAGATGGGTCGCCTCTCAAGTAATGGGTGTGAGAATGGCAAAGTATCTACCCCTAGCCCCGTTATACAGAGTTATAAAAGATGCCGGGGCCGAGAGAGTGAGCGATGCTGCTAGGGAGACCTTAGCATACCACCTAGAGAAATTTGCCTCAGAGGTATCCAAGTACGCAGTCGATCTGGCAAGGCATGCGAAGAGAAAGACCGTTACAGAGGAAGATATAGAGCTAGCTGTTGCTGCAGTGTGGAAGAAGTAAGAAATAGGGGCCTTACGGCCCCTGGCCCCGGTACCTCCCTCTTTTTTTGGGACCTTTATATGGGGGATAGAACTGGATTAAATCCTTTGTTCTCTTATAGGACATTAATGCATTTTTACTCGATCACATTTGAATGTCCTTCTTCAGAAATTTTGAACCCAATAACAAATCCCTAAACTATTTCGGGCTTTATACCCGTTTGACAGCAATAAAAAATGAATGCTCTATGATGAAAAAGCTTCATTTCCCAAATAGCATTCGCTAGCCGGGAGATGGATCATAAAACATCGACTAGCTAATAAAGGGATATATCAACCAGCAGCTTTTTATCCTCTAGCCTGCCGAGAAGGCGATGTATGTGGATAAATCCAAGATGGAGTTTCAAGTTCAACCTCATCTAGGAGTTTCCAAAGGAGAAGTCGCAAAGTGCGTTTTGATACCGGGAGATCCAGATAGAGCAAAGATTATGTCAAATTTTCTCTCTGATAAGAAGGCTATAGGAGGAAAAAGATGTTTTAACGGTTTTACAGGCAGATATAAGGGGAAGGAGATATCCATAATGCCAACTCAAATGGGAGGACCTTCAGCCGCCATAGCTGTTGAGGAGCTCATAAGAGCTGGAGCTGAATATCTGATAAGAGTTGGAACATGCGGAGCAGTTCAGAAAGATGTCGAGATAGGTGATCTCATAATAGCTATATCAGCTGTTCCCGAAGATGGAACAAGCAGATCTTATGTGAATTTTGAACCCTTCTGTCCGACCGCATCATTTAAGGTGATTAATGCCCTCATAAGAGCGGCTGAGCTTGAGAGAGCCAGATATCATGTGGGTGTTGTCAGGTCATCCGATGCTTTTTATGCTGAGGATCCGGACACAATAAAAAAGTGGGAGAGAAGAGGAATTCTTGCATTTGAAATGGAGGATGCTGCTGTCTTTACTGTGGCCATGCTGAGAGGAGCAAATGCTGGAGCAATTCATTTGGTGAATGGAAATTTGGTCAAGGGAGTTCAGTTTGCCCCTGAAGATGAGTTAAAAGAGGGGATGATGAGAGCCATAAGAATCGCACTGGAAGCTGCTTTTATGCTCAGCTAAAATTTTAAAAAAGCAATTAATGAACACATGTGGGCTTAAGAAATCTGATATGGGATCTCATATACGGAGTAGCTGAGATAATAGGATCGCCTATATACAGGAGATACCTGAGAAATAAGGTGAAAAGAGGACCAGTTCCAAATCACGTGGGGATAATACTGGATGGAAACAGAAGATTTTCGATAAAATCAGGAATTTCCTTCAGGGAAGGATACAGGATAGGAGCAAAGAAGGTGAGAGAGATCTTGGACTGGCTGGACGAGCTCGGAGTGAGGCACGTCACTCTTTATGCTTTCTCAACGGAGAACTTCAGAAGGCCAAGAGATCAGGTTGATGCGATATTCGATGCGATGAAGGAGGAATTGGAGCTCATTAAAAAGGATTTGGATAGGCTGAGGAAATCTAAGACAAGGTTTAGAGCAATAGGAAGGGTTGATCTTCTACCGGAGGATTTGAGAGAGAGGATAAAATATCTTGAGGATATAACAAAAGATTTTGGCGATAGAACAATAAATCTAGCTGTTGCATATGGAGGAAGGGCTGAGATAGTGGATGCTGTGAGAAAAATAGCTAGGATGGTGGCTAGAGGTGAAGTTCTGCCTGATGAAATAGATGAAGAGCTTATAAGGAGAAATCTTTATGCACCCGATCTTCCAGATCCAGATCTCATAATAAGGACATCAGGCGAGGAGAGGCTGAGCAACTTCCTGCTCTGGCAGTCAGCATACTCAGAGCTTTACTTCTGTGAGGCATATCTTCCAGAGTTCAGAGAGATAGATCTTCTCAGGGCGATAAGAGACTTTCAGGGAAGAGAGAGGAGACTGGGAGGCTAAGAATTCGGTCAGAACTCGGCAAAAACATCATCTTTCAGCAGGCGATTTTCATCATCCCATACAATCTCAAGCTGGAAGCTTATAAACTCTCCTTATCCAAGTAACCTACTCCACGACTGAAGTCGGGAGCTTTGTAGGTTCATCCTGCAGTCCCCTACGGGCTGGGTTACTCAGCCCTGCTAGGAGGGCCAAGTCCCTCCTAGCTATATTCACTGAGGCGTTATAATCTGCATCATATTTTCTTCTATTCGTCTTTCCTGAAACCTTCGCTTGGACAGATAGCTTCAGGGCAACCTGCCCAGCCTTAGGAAAGGAGAAATATTTAAGCCTTGCTGCGATTCCTCTCCACAACTGAAGTCGGGAGTCTCCTCGCATTGATCTTGATGAAATTACTAGACTGCTTCAAGTGGGGATAAAGGTTAAATAGGAGTTAGTTTTGTTTCGCAACTTGATGCCCGAGATAACATGCCCTGTCTGTGGATTTGAATTCTACATGAATGAGAGCAATTATGAGGGTGAGATCCAGTGCCCAAAGTGCAAAGCACTGCTTGAAGTATCGATAGAGGATGATGAACTTGTTGAAATGAGAGTGATAACAGAGGGAGTTGAGGAAGAGCTCTGGGAAGGAGATGAAGAGTACTGGGAGGAAGAGGAAGAAGAGGGCGAGGAGGAATACTGGGAGGAAGAGGAGGGGTACTGGGAGGAAGAGGAATAGTCTCACGTAATATTTTTAGGAGAGACCCTGAACTGCACACCTGTGAAGGACATAATTTCGATAATAAAGGAGAACGAGAAAAGATATCTTAATCCCCTTGGTCTGGACAAGGGAACTATAGTGAGATGGGCCAAGGGAATGGATTTAGTCAGAAGTGAAACTGTTTTCTACACAGGAGGGCTCTATCAAATGGTCCCCTACATAGAGAAGTTCGCTAGCATAATGGAGAAGATGTATGGAATCTCCAGCACAACAATTGGAATTGCTAGGTTGTTAAGCAGGGCAAAAAGCCTTGCATCCCTTGTTCCAGTAGGAAATACTGAGAGGTATAATAAGATAATAAGGAATATATTTACAGTCCTCAGAACGAGAATAAATGAGCTAGGATATCTCTGGGAGGATGACATATATTCGGGTGCTCTCTACTACGATCTAGGTTTGAATAGAACATTTGAGTCTCATATAAAAGTTGTCAGTGATATAATGAGAAGAAACAATGTGAAAAAAGTTATAACAATAGATCCTCATACAAACTTTGTTCTGAGAGAGTTGATGCCCAAATATACTGATTTTGATGTGGAAGTTCTTCACTACACCGAGGTTTTAAGCGATCTCTCAATTAAAGCAGATGGATATGTGCTGCATGAACCTTGCTACATGGCAAGATGGTACAATCTCTCTGACAAATTATGTTCCATTCTAAATGGTGTCAAAAAACCAAAAACAAGTGGTACCTACACAAACTGCTGTGGCGGTCCAATAGAATCCCTGTTTCCGAAGATAGCAAAAAGAATAGCCAACAACAGATTAAGAGAACTCAGGAAAATCTCAGAAAATGTGCTTGTTTCGTGTCCCATATGCCTTGCAAACCTGAGCAGAGCAGGAGGAGCGAATATAGTTGATGTAGGGGAGGTGATACTATGATGAGGGAGATCATAGAGAGGGCTTCCGAGGATGAGGATCTTTCTATTGCGCTGGAAAGAGCAATAGAATCCTATATGGACAGCAGAGTTAGAGTGCTGAGCAGATATCCCTACATAACGGAGCTTGCGAAAGAAGTCAGAAGGATAAAGGAGTTATCAATAGAGAGAATAGAGGAGCTCATTAGGGAGGCAAAGGATTCCATGGAGGAAAACCGCATGAATGTGCACATAGCCGAGGATGCTGAGAAAGCTAGGGAGATAGTGGGGGATTTAGTGGGCACAGGAAAAATCGTTGTAAAGACGAAGAGCATAACTTCCGATGAGATCAATCTCAGGAAGTTCCTGCAGGGAAGAGGAAATGAGGTTTGGGAGACAGATCTAGGGGAGCTTATAGTCCAGTGGCTTGACTCAAAACCGATGCACTTCATAACCCCATCCATAAACATAAGGAGGGAGAAAGTGGCGGAGCTTATAAGGAGAAATATAGGAGAAAATGTGGACAAAGACGATATACCGGGCATGACATATGCTGTAAGGAGGTTTCTGAGAAAGAAGTTTATAGATGCTCATGTAGGCATAAGCGGGGCAAACGTGATAGCTGCCAACACTGGAAGTATATTTATAATAACAAATGAGGGAAACGGAAGGCTTTGCACATCCCTTCCTGAGAAACACATAGTTCTAGCAGGGGTGGAGAAAATTGTTCCAAGTCTGCATGATGCCTTTAAGGTGAGCGATGTGATAATGAAATATGCCGGCTACAGCGCTGCATCCTATTTAAGTGTGATATCAGGACCGAGCAAGACCGGGGATATAGAGAAGAAAGTTGTTTTTGGGGCCCATGGGCCAAAAGAAGTGGATGTGGTGCTCTTGGATAATGGAAGATTGAGAGCATCCAGAGATGAGAGGCTAAGAGAGGCCCTTTACTGCCTCAGATGCGGTTCATGCCAATATCTCTGCCCTGTCTTTCGCTTAGTAGGCGGATATTGGGGAGGAGATGCTTATGTAGGAGGAATTGGCATACTTTGGAATATGATAATAGGCAATTATGAAGAGGCAAAAGCTCAGTCCCTTTTCTGCTTAGGCTGCCACGAGTGTGAACTTGTCTGTCCAATGGGGATAAAAACTGCCGATATAATCAGGGAGATAAAAGCCGAGTATATGAGAGAGATGGGACTTGATTGATCCTCGAAGAAAAATTTAAGTCTATTTTTTGCACAAATGGATAAGTTGTCCATCAACATAATAGCAACATCGGATATTCATGCTCCTGCTGGATTAAGCCTTCTCAGAAAAGCGACCTCCTCTGTCAATTTTGACGCAGACATAATGATCCTTGCAGGAGATCTCATAGATAGAGGAAAAAAAGAGTATTATGGAGAGGTGCTAAGAATTTTAGATTCTCTAGGGGATATCCCCAAGATTGCTGTCTTCGGAAATGATGAGTTTGATTCCATAAAGGAGGATCTGAAAAAGGAGTTTGGAGGGGAGATAATATTCTTGGATGATGGAGCACTCACCATGGTGATATCGGGAATTAGTGTTGGGATTGTGGGAACAAAGGGTAGCTTGGAGAGGCCAACAAGCTGGCAGAGGAGCAATATTCCGGGCATATCAAGGATATATGAGGAGAGAATATCCACAATTGGAAAGCTGATCTCAGAGCTTAAAACCGATGTGAGAATTCTGGTGTCGCACTACGCTCCAACCTTCAGGACTCTGGCGGGGGAGGATCCTTCCACTTGGAAGTTCCTAGGACATAGAGGGTATGAGGAGATAATAGTGAAGAACAAGCTCAGCTTAGTGGTGCACGGGCACTCACACAGAGGTCTGAGGAAAGCTGTTATTGGATCAACTCCTGTGTACAATGTTGCCCTTCCACTGTGGAAGGAGCTTGTGTGCATAAGCATCTCCGCAAGCCCAGCTGGGCTAAATAGCTTCCTCTAATCTTTAAGTTAATTATGCATTAGTACATCAGCATTTATCGTTGTTATCTGATGAGGCCTCCTCGTTCAGTTTCCTAACTCTCTCTATAAGCTCATCTATCTCAGGAGGTCTGTATCCCTTTCCCAAGATTTTGCACAAAATTTTCCTGTAAAAGGGCATTTTTATTCTACCGCCACATGCATAAGGATGGCCTCCTCCTTCATACTCCTCGCATACCTTGCTCAAGTTCTCGGATCCTTTGCATCTGTATAGAGAAAACTTTTCGCATGAGAAGATAACTAAAGCAAAGTCAAAATCCTCTTTTAAGCATAGTTCCTTGGCTATTACTGATCCTGGACCTCCCGATGGTCTCAAATCTATTAGAACAAATTTTTTACCACTGAATGTTGTGAGAAACTGATAGTTCACCTCTGTACGACTTTTTCCCTCCTTTTCCATGCTGTTTTTGAGCTTCTCCTCAAGCTCCTCGTCCATAAACTTTCCCTCAGCCATTAAATCCACTATCCTCTTTCTGAGCTTTGATCCCCTGGATCCAGCCCTGTACAACCTGCTTATCTCCATCGAATACTCGGCTGTGTCCGCATCATCTGCTATCTCCGCTATCTTCCTTGAAACTTCGTCCTCAGGATTTAATATCTCCATTACAAGTCTAGCAGCACTTTTTTCCTCCTTCACATGAATCTCAGCATATCTACCTATTGTTTCAATAGCCTCCTTTGTCCATGGATGATGGTCTATCCATGTGATCTCAGATCCTTTCTCCTTGAGTCTCTTCAATTTTCTAGTTATTTCACTAAGAGCTGAAGGATTTATGGCAACATCCACTATGAATATCTTGTGCTTTCTCCTTATCATCCCAAGCATTTTGCTAACAGATCTAGGACCTGAGAACACTACGTAGGAATCTCCTCTAGCTCTCTTGACTATGGCTGCAGAGGCCATGCCGTCGACATCTCCATGTGCTATTGTTATGTTCTCGGGGATCAAGCCTATGGCATCTGCGAGCATAAATGAGAGAATCCATTTCATTCTTTTTATATTCAATTTTCATCACTTCTCTAAGCTTTCCAGATTTTCTCCATCTAAAAATCTCCTGAGCTTTACAGGAAGATCCCTCAAACTGATCCTTATCTGCTTCATTGTGTCCCTGTCCCTAAGAGTTACAGTATCGTTGACAAGCGTCTCATGATCTATGGTCACGCATGCCGGTGTTCCAACTTCGTCCATCCTTCTGTACCTTCTTCCTATGCTTCCGCTATCATCGTAAAAAACGTAGAATCCCTCTTCCATGAGATTTCTCGCCACTTCCTTAGCTTTTCTCACCATATCATCCTTCTTAAGAAGCGGAAAAACTGCTACTTCTATTGGAGCTATTTTTCTGGGAATGCTGAGCCATACTCTCTCCTCATCCTCCCTGTATGAGTATGCAAGCACATGATATACCACTCTGTCGACTCCCACAGATGGCTCATAGAGATGTGGAAGAACCTTTTTTCCGTCCGAATCTACCTCTAACTTCACTCCGCTGACCCTTTGATGACCTGATAGGTCATAATCTGTCCTGTAAGCGTTGTTAACAAGCTCTGTCCAGCCAAGATCCTCCGTATATGCCTCTAGATCCCAGTGAACTAGAGCATAATGAGCTTTCTCCCCTTCCAGAAGCTCCCTGTATCTCAATCTTTCAAGCGGGAATCCCAAGATTTCATTGAAGAACCTCTGATAGAAGACAAGCCAGTAGGTTATCAAGGGGTTTACCGTATATCCGGATTCTAATGCCTCTTTCACCGTCATTTCAGTTATTCCTCCAGTAATTCTGTCCTTCGGAGTGTGAAATCTGAGCTTGTAATCATATAGACCTTCAAGCTTTTCTCTATACGAATTTACATCTTCTGGATCAAAGAAAACATGAAGTTCCAGCTGTTGGAATTCCCTCATCCTTATCAGAGCTCTTCTTGGTGCAATTTCATTCCTGAAAACCTTTCCAACTTGGGCTAGGATGAAAGGAAGCCTTCCCCTTGAGATCATATATGCCCTTTTGAATTCTATAACACTTCCTTGAGTAGTTTCAGGTCTTAATGCTGCATTTGGTGCTGTTGCATCTGCTCCCACAGGAAAAGTAAACATCAAGTTGAAGTGCTTCACATCAGTCCAGTTGATAGAGCCGCATTTTGGACATTTAACGTTTTTAAGAAGCTCTGCAAGCTGAGAATCGCTCATTCCCTCCAGATTTTCCTTGGTATTAGTGGACTCTTCTATCAGCTTGTCGACTCTGAACCTGCTGTGGCATCGCTTGCACTCCACAAGCCTGTCGAAAAAGTGCTCAAGATGACCAGATGCCTCAAATACTTTTATAGGAAGCATCACTGGGGTTTCTATCTCAAGAGCACCTTCTTTGAGCACGGCTCTCCTCCATAGCTCTATTATCTTGTTTTTCATTCTGGTGCCTAGCGGCCCGTATACCCAGAAGCCTGCTGGAGAATCTGCATATAGATCCTTTGCTGATTGCCAGAAGAAGCCCCTTCTTTCAGCTAAATCCAGCACCTTCTCAAATGATCCCGTCATCCTCTAGCCACCCAGTCTATTATATAATCAGGTATTCCAGCCTCCTCCTCAAGTATCCTATTTATTTCAGCCTCGCAGATGCCATCCTTCTTCAGTTTATCCCTCAGATATTTTGCTGTCTCTGCCCTCTCCCAGAAATACACAACCCATCTATCTGTCTGCTCCACAAAGTATTCTGGTTTTACTGAGCTCCATGGCTTGTAGTGAAGGGTTGCTATCCTCACTTCTGAGGCACCCATGCTCAGTAAATAATCTTTAGCCACCTTCAGGCTTTCTCCTGTGTCAGCAACATCATCAACAAGCAAAACTTTCTCTCCATTGAACTTCCTTGATATGGGCTCAACAACCCTTGCACCTGCTCCTTTCTCAACAGCAGAATAGTGCTCCACTCTTATCGCTCTTATATCCCTCACATCAAGGTAATCGCTTAGAAGTCTCGAGATCACCATTCCTCCTCTATGTATGCTGACTATCACATCAAACTTGTAGCCAGAATCTTTTATCAACTTAGCTAATTTAAAAGATAGCTCTACAGCTCTCTCAGGAGTTATGGGCAGAAATTTCATTGCACCACCACTAGTGAATTATGAGCGGTAGAATGGCTATCCCCAAGGCAGTTAATATTGTTAGGACAGCTGGAAACCACTTTGGCACCTTTATTGCTCCAGTATCCTCTGTAGAAAAGCTAAGTATACCTGCAACTGACATAGGCATTATGTCCCTTCTCTTGCTTTTCTTGGGCAAAACATACCACCTCCTTCCTTCATGCAAATGACATAAATAGAGCCTTCTGTCAGCTTAAAAACTTCACCGCTCGATAATTTATTTGAAGTTATAGAATATAGAGTTTCACAGTTTCTAGAAAGCTACTTTAGTATATAGAATCAAGCTGAAATGTTGATTCTCCCTCAGAGTAGTTTTAAACTATATCAGATAGGCTCTTTTCTGCCATTCATCCCTCTCCAAAACTTCCCAAATTCGCCAGATATCATCAAATCCTTTCCTCTGAAAACAGGTCCATCGACACAGACCCTGAACCCATTCAGAGCACAGCTCCCACATATCCCCAGACCGCATCTCATTATCCTTTCCAATGACACTTCTGCATCTATCTTTATTTTTCTGAGTATCTCATATGCCATCCTTTCCTTTCCGCATATATAGGCTAAATCGTACCCAGAGTCGGGTATCACATCCGTGATAACTCCTTTTACCCCCATGCTCCCATCCTCTGTTGTTATTACAATTTTTTCCGCCATGCTCTCCAAGATCTTCAGCTTTATCGCAGAGCCTCTGTCCTTAAATCCAAGGAATACATCAACTCTTGATCCAACCTCTTTTAATCTCCTCATTAGAAGAGGAAATGGAGCAGCACCATATCCACCTCCTATCAGCATTGCTCTTCCTTTCACAATGCTAAATCCCCTCCCATAAGGTCCTCTAAATCTTATAATATCGTTAGGTTTCCTTTCAAACAGATATCCTGTTACCTTACCCTTTTTTGCTATCAGAAGCTCAAATACGTCTTCATATAGATCGGATATGCTGAAAGGAGCTTCTCCTATTCCAGGAGCCCAGATTAGGATGTACTGCCCAGGATCAGCTGATATTTCATGCTTTATTTTGAAAAGCCTCACATTTTCATTGATCTCCTCTACCTCCTCTAAAACTCCCTTTTTGTACAATTTATCACCTGAACTGATCCAGTATATCTTTTCTCTCCAAGATAGCGCCACAGTACTCACATCTGAGCACAAGAGGTGAGTCAGAAATCCTCCTGAATGTTGGAATTACTGCTTCCCTCTGCTGATTTGTTATACACATTGGATTTGGACACCTTATTATTCCTCTTATCACCTCTGGAACAGAGACCTTTCTCTTCTCCACAACTCTGTAGTCTCTCACTATATTTATAGTTGCATCCGGGGATATCAGAGCTATTTTATCCACTTGATCCTGTGTTAGCTCTCTTCCTTCTATCTTCACTATGTCCTTTTTTCCCATTTTTCTGCTGGGAACATTCATCACAAGAGCTACTGTCATTCCCTCTTCTCCTGTTATTCCTAGGACTTTCAGAACATTAAGAGAGCTTCCAGGGCTTATGTGATCTATTACAGTTCCCTCTTTTATTCTTCTTACTATAAGTTTCTCCTCCTCTTTTATCATATCAACCACCCAATATCAGCTTAAGAAGGGCCATCCTAACGGGAACCCCATTTGCCGCCTGCCTGAAATATGCTGCATGAGGTGTTGAGTCCACTGAAATATCTATCTCGTCCACTCTTGGCAATGGATGCATTACAATGGCCTCCTTTCTAGCACTTGCCAGCATTCTCGCTGTTATCCTATAGCTTCCTCTCACTTTCTCGTATTCAGCTGGATCTGCGAATCTCTCCTTCTGTACTCTTGTGACATATATTACATCCAGCTCACTTATGACATCCTCTAGTCTCTCTACTTCAGAAAATTTGATATTGTTGTCTTTCAGATAAGCTATCACATCCCTTCTGGCCTTAAGCTCAGGAGGTGATATGAGAAACAGCTTTACATTGTACTTTGAGACTCCAAGTATGAAGGATGATGCCGCTCTTCCGAACCTAAGATCGCCCAGAACCCCGACATTTAGCCCATCTATGTGGCCAAATGTCTCCTTTATTGTGAATAGATCGAGCATTGTCTGCGTGGGATGATTCTTGCTCCCGTCCCCTGCATTTATAACAGGAGCATCTGCAAGCTCAGCCGCCAGTTTTGCGGCTCCCTCGAGCCTGTGTCTTACAACTATTATATCAGAGTAGTTGTCGAGCATTCTTATAGTGTCTGAGAAGCTCTCCCCCTTCTCAATAGAAGTTCCCTCTTCAGAGGAAAACCCTATGACAGAACCACCCAGCCTCAACATAGCCGTTTGAAAGCTCAATCTCGTTCTTGTGCTGGGCTCAAAGAAGGCTGTAGCCATTATTTTGCCTTTTAAATCATCTGTTCTCTTCCCTTTTAGCTTCTCTGCTTCCTCCATTATCAGATCCAGCTCAGATCTGCTGAAATCCACTATGGAGATAACATCCCTTCCAGAAAGCTCACTCAAGTTCCTTGATCACCTCCTCCACTCCAGATATGGCACCTGCTTCCCTTAACTCTAAAAGCACCTTTTTCAGCGTAGTTATGCTTATCAGCTCCACATCTTCTGCCATTAAGTTTTTTCTTGCACCCTGTCCTCTATCAACAACAACAAAAGCCTTTCTAACCACAGCTCCCTGCTCTCTTAAAGCTTTTACAGCCTCAAGAATTGATCCACCTGTTGTGGCCACATCATCCACAACTATCACATTTGCGCCCTTCTTCACCTCTCCCTCAATCCTCTTCATTGTGCCATGCTCTTTCTCCGATCTCCTGAAATATATCAGCGGTTTTTCCATCAGATAAGCTATTACTGATGATAGAGGAAGCCCTCCCGTAGCTATTCCACAGACAATGTCGAAGTCCAAGTTTTTCAGAGCTTGTACTGATAAGCTGACTATCTTCCTGAATACCTCGGGATGGGATGGAACTATCCTCAAATCCAGATAAACAGGGCTTCTCATGCCGGAAGAAAGGACAAAATTCCCCAGTTTCACGGCCCCTATAGAGTGAAGATCAAGGGATATGCTCTCTATAATGCCCTTCACAGTTACCAAGGAGTCTATTTAAGCTTTTTTCTTATACTTTCCAGTCCATAGAGTGAATTTCTAGGACTTTACTTCTTCAACTTCCGCCCCCATCTGAGTTAACTCCCTTATAAGATCTTCTTTAGCATATTTAAGCTCTTTTCTCGCTTCATTTAAATCAATTGAGCTG
The DNA here is from genome assembly GCF_003947435.1 of Candidatus Methanodesulfokora washburnensis. Classification (GTDB taxonomy): domain Archaea; phylum Korarchaeota; class Korarchaeia; order Korarchaeales; family Korarchaeaceae; genus Methanodesulfokora; species Methanodesulfokora washburnensis. The sequence goes on along the minus strand of NZ_RCOS01000175.1, from coordinate 11,024 downwards.
GATTGTATGTGGATTTTCTGAACAGGAACCCCTAGCTCCTTTCCCTGTGGATGGCTTTTTATGTAAACTCTGTGCTTCCCCATCACCCTCTCTATTATAGGGGCAATAGTGGACTCGGGAAGGCCCCTAGATAGAATTTCCTCCTCAACAAACTCTATTTTCGGCCCTAATTTCCTCAAAATTGGTTCTATACTCTCCTCAAAAATGGCCATCATCTCGGAGGGCACCCCAGGGAGGGAGAATATCAAGGTGCCGTTGAGATTCATCATTATGCCGGGAGCGGTGCCTACCGGGTTCCACAAAGGCTCGGCTCCCTCAGGCATTTTGGCCATCTTTATCCTGTGATCAGTGAGATCAAGTCCCATCTCCTTATATTTCTTCTTCACCATCTCCAAGGCCTTATCGTTCACAACCCAATTCCTGTTGAAGGCTTCTGAGAGACATTTAGATGTCATATCGTCGAAAGTAGGACCAAGTCCACCTGTGCTTATTATCACGCTTGCTCCCATCTGTTTTGCGGTATTAAAGGCCCATTTTATGTCCTCACATTCATCCATTACCGTTAAGGCAGCTCTTACTCTGTAGCCAAGTAGAGTAAGCTTTCTTCCAAGCCAAGAGAGATTTGTGTTCACCACCTTGCCTATCAGCATCTCATTACCTATGCTTATTATCCACGCATCCATCCAGCCTTATTCAGATGGAGTTCTTTAAATCGTTTTCTAGAAAAAGGCAATTAACTGAGGTCTGCCGGACATTACGCCATCGAAAACTTTTCTACATCCTTCCATGTCAAGAGATGAGACAAATCTATCTATTGCTATCTCGCTTCTCATTTTGGGATTTTCCTCACGGGAACTTGGCATCCTCTCTACCCCTCTCTCAAGGAACATAATTCTTATGAGGGATCTCGCTGCTAGGATATCATCGTAATCGTCCTCCTTCATTCCCCAGTAGCGTCTCAATACTATGGTGTGGCTGGGAGGGAATATGTACCTCAGTTTTCCGCCTGTTATCCTAGACACAGCTCCGCTCAGGTGAAACACCGGTTTTATACAGGCTTTTATTCCGGTTTCCCTCAAGTTTTTCATTAACTCCCCGGAGAGAGGTGTGTGAAGATCCCCCGCTTCAACATAGATATTTCTGGCACTGTTTGATAGTATTCTCTGACATATTTCCAGAGCCCTCATCCTTATCCTGAGCTTTAACATCTCAGCTTCTGCTCTCGATAGCTCCTTTATTGCCTCTACAGCGGCATCAAAATTGTTGAATGAGCTGTAAAACTTTATTGATGCTGCTGCTCTCATCTTCTCTATTCTGTAAACCTCGCTGAGAACAGGGTCCTCTTCTATAGTCCTCAATATCTCCTCAGTTGATGCATTTCCCTCCATTTTGTATATAATTGAATAGATATTGTCGAGAGCTGACATGTATGGATCCACCTGAATTATCCTTATCCCTCTTTCAAAGAGCTCTATCATCACTTTGTAGAGTGCTGAAGAGAACTTTGGGAATGCAGGTGTCTTTGCAAAACAGTCCTCCTTAAGATGCCTCATGTATTCCTCCACTGAGATCCTCTTCCTCAACATTTCCTCAAAAAGCTCATCTTCCGGTTCTTCCAGCATTATAAGGTCACATTTCTCCATGTACTCTTTCATCTCGCTTATAGCCTCAAGCCAATGCCTTGAATGGCCCACTATAATTGTAGTTTGCATTAGCATGACAGCCTATTTTACTTTTTAACTCTTACTAGATCGCAGGATCTATCCTCTACTTTAATATTTACCTCAATAACATTTCCTTTCAATAAAGTAAAGCATCTCATTCCATCTGTCCCGAGTATCAACCAGAACCTGTAGCCCCACATGTGCTCTATATCTGCACTACTTGGATAAGCTTTCCAGAATGGATGGCTATGGAATATTCCTATTATATCTCTTTCTCCTAACTCTCTTGTTATCAATGCCAATATTTCAGGGGATACTGAGAAAGATAAAGGTGATCTGTCCTCATTTGGAACCAGATAAATGACATCCACCTGCCCATAAAGGTCATTTGCCCTTCCTACAAGTATAGCAACAGCCTCGTTAGGCATAGCTTCATCTGAATACTCTTTTAGAAGTTTTACGGCATCCCTGCATATCCTGAGATCCACAATAGAAATAAGGGCTGAAAGTTAAATAAGCATAGGGGAATAGGGCCTGATGTCAGATGACAGAAGAGCTGGATCTGCTGATAGAGGGCAAGATATACAGTAATGGAGAGATAGTTGAGGCATATCTCGGAGTAGTTGATGGCAAAGTAGCAGGAATCTGGATTAGCGGGACATTTAAGTACAGAGAAAAAAGAGCTCTGGAAAGCAAGGAAGTAGCCCTTCCAGGGATGATGGACATTCATGTGCACATGAGGGGACTTGAGCAAAGTTACAAGGAGGACTGGTTCTCCGGGACAGAAGCAGCCCTTAGGGGAGGTGTTACTGCCATTTTAGACATGCCAAACAACAAACCATGGATAAGAGATGAAAATACATTGATGAGAAAGATGGAGGAGGCAAAAAACATGGCATTAGTTGATTATGGATTTTATCTCGGAGTTCCAAGGTCAGCAGGTGAGCTGGATAAGGTGAAGGATTTTGTCGTCGGCATAAAAATATATCCAGATGAGATATCAGATTATCTGGATCCAATTTTACAAAGGGCAAAGGAACTAGGTCTCTTCAGGATCTTTCATGCAGAAGTAGAGGGAGATGAGGTTAAGGGCATTAGGACTGTTATGAAATTTATCGAGAAATATGGAGGACACATTACTCATGTATCCTCTGCTGAAGGAGTTAGGCTTTTGCTAAGCGCAAAATCTCAGGGAATTGAGGTCAGCATGGACACCTGTCCCCATTACATATGGCTAACTGAAAGAGATATTGACTGGAGAGGTTATGTGAGACCGAGAATAAAGAGCAGCATGGACATGACTGTGATAAAAAGCTCGGTGAAATCCTGCCTTTTTGATGCAATATCAACGGATCATGCACCTCACACTGAGGAGGAGAAGAAAGGTGGGGCAACTGGAATACCCGGGCTTGAGACCGCGTTACCCCTACTCTTTACCTCTGTGTATAAAGGGGAATTTCCCCTGAAAGCGATTGATCTGTATTCAAGAAACCCTGCTGACATTTTTGGCGTTAAAAAAGGATGCTTCCTTCCTGGAAATGATGCTGACATTGTAATATACGATTATTCAGATAGAAGGAAGATAAGAGGCTCGGATTTCTCGTCTAAAGCAAAATTCACACCGTTCGAGGGGTTTGAAGTTGTGGGAAGAGTGTCCTCTGTCTATATAAGAGGGGTTCTGGCTCTTGATGAAGGAGACTTGAAGGTGTCTAGAGGGTTCGGAAAGCCTATTGTCAGGGGAAAGAGTTTTCATTTTGAATGAGAAGTGCACTGCTTTGGATATCCATTATATTAAAATTTAGTTCCATATTCAAAACCATTGACAACAGTTAAAATTTAAATTACGATTGGAATTTTTGCCCTTATTCTGAGCTGATTGAACTCATCTATTCCCATCTCAGCTATTTTTGCAGCCAAATACAGGTCTCCCAGTTCAACAAAGCACTTCAGAGCTGATCTCAATGGCTCAGGCTGTTCCTCTATGAACTTCCAGTCTGCATGCTTTCTCCTTATCTCCCTTGCCTCCTCGTCCTCCTCCATCCACCTCTCAATGATATTAGCCTCTATCACAGGAAAGCATATCTAATGAAGTTTAAAAACTTTTGATGAATTTTGTAGTGTCAGAAAGCTAGTGTTTGAGTGTGGAGAAAGTATTAAAGTGAAACCATTAAGTAGCTCGAGATGGATGAAGTTAAAATCCTCATTGAGCTAGTTAGGACAAGAAGCCTTTCAGGAGAGGAAAAGGAGATAGCTGGAGTAATAAGAGAAAAGATGGAGGATGTCGGTGTTGACTCCGTGAGAGTGGACAGATTGGGGAATGTTATAGCTGAGGTTAAAGGTGGAGGAAGGAGAAAGATAATGTTTGAGGGTCACATGGATCATGTTCCTGAGGGAAATATTGAGAACTGGAGAGTACACCCGTATTCAGGCGAGATAATAGATGGAAGGCTGTATGGAAGAGGTTCTGTTGATATGAAGGCCTCAATAGCTGCTATGATATCAGCAGCAGGCAGAATGAGGGAGCTTGAGGATGACATCTACTTTGCATTTGTGGTCCATGAGGAGGATCAGGAGGGTTTTGGCATAAGATATGTAATCGAGAAAGAGGGCATAAAACCTGATGTAGTTATTTTGGGAGAACCCACAAACCTTAATGTGGCTATTGGTCATAGAGGGAGGGCTGAAATATTGTTGAAAGCTGCAGGGTTATCGTGTCATTCAAGCATGCCTGAGGAAGGAGAAAATGCACTCTTTAACATTATCGATGCCATCAGCAAGATAAGACAGCTGGATCTCAGATATCATCCTCTTCTGGGAAGAGGAACTATTGCTCCTGTGAGCATAAACTGCAAACCTGGCATAATTCCAGTGATACCTGAGGAGTGCACTGCACTACTTGATCTGAGATTTGTCCTTGGAGAAAACATAGAGGAGATCCTGGGAAGAATTGGCTCAGACAAGGTTTCAGCTCAGATCGCTAAAAGAAAGATAAAATGCTACACAGGATATGAGGAGGAAGTTCTGGCACTTTTTCCATCTTGGATATATGAGGGAGTGCTCTCTGATAGGGCAGTGAGAGTTCTGCCTCAAGCAAAGAAAATTGTGTGGAGATTTGGAACGGATGGATCGTATACCGCAGGGATTGCAGGAATACCAACAATAGGATATGGGCCGGGAGATGATAGACTGGCACATAAACCAAATGAAAATGTAAGCGTAGATGATGTAAGAAGAGCTGTAAATGGTTATCTCAGCCTAGCAGAAAACATCTTTAATGAAGAGACAACAGAAAGAACGGCTTAAATGATGCAGGTAACATTTTTACTATGAATCTGGTGGGATATACCAAATAAGCCTTTTACTGCTTGTATTAACCTGTAAATGTGGCATATACCAAACGTCAGAGTCTCCAAGAAATCCTTGCTTTCTTAATGCCACGTTCGAAGACCTCATCTTCCTCTATATCACCCAGCTCTGATGAAAGTTTCTCTATGGGATCCACGATTTCCTGAGGAGTGAGCACTATCTTCCCATCTTGAACATCCACTAAGAGTATATCACCTTCCTTTAATCCCATTTCATGCTTAATCCACGCAGGAAGTTTAATTACACCACCCTTGTGGACTTTAGTTATCCCATGCATGATAATCCTTATAAAATATGTTTGTTGGAGTTATAAAGGTTATCATGGACGCTGTGCTTTGCGATACTGTCTGTATATGGGCACTCTATTTCAGGGATTCAGCATACAGAAAGCATGTTCTAGAACTCAGAAGCGAGAACAAACTCTATTGCCCGATATCTGCCTTATGGAGGCTGCTTATTCTATCTTTGAGGCAAAAGGTGAAGAGGAGCTCAAGAAATATGCTAGCTTTATCAGGGCCCTTCCTTCTGCAAAAACATTGAAATAGTACCACTTCTATTAGATGACCTAATTGAAGCCTTAATTTTAGTCTCGGAGCATCCTCAGTTCTTCTTGGATCAGGAAAATCTTTGCCTTTATGATGCAATGATAGCGGCTATCTGGAGGAGAACAAGAGCAACTCTTGCGACATCGGATAGAAACCTGATGAAGTTCGGAAGGAACAGAGGACTTAGTGTTGTAAGACTTAGAAAGACCAAACTGAGGACTTGATATCAGAGATGAACTGCTTCAGAGGAAATATGAGCACAAATTATGCAGAAGATTTTGAGAAGTTAACTTAAATCCGACAGAAAAATTTTTAACGAGAAGAGATAAAGAGCATATGCACAGAAAATTTATCACATATGTGATGACTGCTATCTCAGCATCTGGTGTGTTTCTCAGTTTTTATGTCCAGTACTTCCTTGGCATACCCCCGTGTTTGGAATGTATTATTCTTAGGTACTCTTACTTGTTGCTTGCATTGATTTATCCTCTTTCCTTGATAAAAAGGAGCATTTTGCCTATAATAGCTGCAGTATCAGTGATTATAACAGCTGTGTCCATTTGGGGGGTCCTAGGATATCTGGGCATTCTTCCAAATCCATGCATAGAATCCTGTCCCATAGGCTTAAGTGCCGAGATAGGGAGAAATTTATCTGCTCTTGCTCTTTTTGGCGGAGTTTTATCGCTTATAGCCTCAAATCTCCTCTGGAAGAAGTCGAATTCCTAGTTTAGATGCCTCTTCCCTCAAATTTTCATCGAAGGATACCAAAGTTCCCTCATTATATGCCACAGTAAGTACAGCTCTGTCTTCGAAATCCTTTATACCGCCTATAATAGCTTCAAGATAATCCTCCTTCCTCATATGGAGCAACTCTGCCCTCTTATCTGCTAATATCTCCGATATTATTGAGAAAGCTGTCTTATCCTCAATACCGGATCCCCTTAAGAACCAGACAAGCTCATGAACAACTATATCCGGAATTAGCCATGTGGATAATGAATTAAGCACCTTTCTGGCAGCTTTATGCCTCTTCTGATCCTCAAAGATGTAGTATATAAGTGCATTAGTGTCTACCACTGCCCTCAAGCTCTCGCCCCTGCTGCTATCAGTTCATCTATCTCCTCCATTGATGCATCAAATCCAAGCTTGAACCTCATGTTTCCTCTTTTAACCGTGATAAAATCGTTTATTATCACCATATCCCCATCTTTAAGACCCAACTTCCTTAAAACCTCTCCTTCTACAACTATCCTGCCGTTTTTCACGATAAATACAGGCAATTTTTATCACCTATGACCGGTAGAACATTTACAATAAAAGCTATAATTCTCCTGCTATTGCAGGAAATTCCTATTTTTAAAAATTTCTAATCAGCTCTTATCGGGCAATTTATAATGCCTTCTGCTTAGATCTTAAATTTTAAAATGCCCTTTTCTCTAGATTCTACTTAAGGTGGATTATATTTCCCTTCTCACTCTTCTCCACTTTTATTAAACCTTTCTCGCTTAACCTATTTATCTTTCTCCATACAGTGGTTTTAGGAAGTCCAAGCACTTTTACCAATTCGGATTGGTACATGGATCCTCCTCTTCTCATAAGTTCGTCTAATATTGCTTTCTCATCCGAATCCAGCTGATCCGATCCGCTTTTCCTTTTCCCCCTCTGATACAAGAGAAGAGCTGCTAAAGCAATGATTACTGGTATGAGAATGTATATGAAATTAAATGTTAAAGCTGTGCCCGTTTTTCCCTCCTGAGCACTTGGTTTACTTGGTTGAGCTGGACTGCTTTGAGATAGATTGCTTGGCATTATTGGCATGTAGCATATCCATACGTTCCCTTTGCTGAAAGTTAGGCTCAGAGAGTCTCCTATCTTCACCACTTTATCCGGCGTCTCTGATACTCCTACCATTACGGATCCAGGTGGCAAGGTAACATAAGTGGTGTCAGCATCATAATTTATGGAGAAATTCCATATGGCTCCTTTCTTTGATGTGAGTGCCGGAGTTTGAAAGATCACAGTGATTCTGCTAGAGTTCTCAAGATCAATGAAGATATCTTTATTTATGGCTGTATAATTCAATATAATATTATTTTCATTTATAACCATTAAATACTCATAGTTGTCTACTGGAAGAGCAAGTGTTAGGTTTTTCTCTTGGCTACTTACTCTTTCTGTTATCTCCACATGCGCCCAGCCATCGGAAAAAAGGGTTACATTCAGCTCTCTCCCGTGTTCAGCCCTAGCTACCTGAGGAATTATTATGATAAGAAAGCAGAGAAGGAGAATTAAGCGTCTCATCCTTTCACCTCTAACAAAAGAAAAAGAAAGAAGGGGGATTAATAAAGATTCTGATCAACCGTGCCCAGATCCATGACCTCCCTTACCATGTCCAGGAGGCATCTGACTGCTGCCTCCTGATGCATTTCCTCCAGAACCTCCTTGCCATCCGGGCGGTACGAATGTCTGGTTACCTTTCTTCTGCTGTCCTGGTGGAATCCATGTTTCATTGCCCGCATGAATTCTCTCCCTCAGTTTCTCCTTTATTCTCTCCTTTATCCTCTCCCTCCTGAACTCATTCACGCACTTCTTCAGCTCCTTGACTGCTTCTCTTAATTCTTTAACTATATTGTTGAGCTTGTGTGCCACATCACTTGGTTTTCCGCTCAACAGGCTTAAGTTCAGCTGAGAGGATATGTTCAGCAACAGAGCTTTAACTGCTGATACATTTACTCCAGCTTTTTCGCATGCCATTATAGAAGCATTTAACCTAGCCATCATCACCATATGCCTAAGGTAAGCAGCATAGAGACCGGGAGCAGTGTAATTCGTCGTGTTCGATGACCACTTAACAAGAATTGCTGTATGAACAAATGCTGATGTAAGCTTGTTTATTGCCTCTATTGCAAGTCTTGATGCTTCCACACAGTTTCCTGCTGCCAAGGCGTCTTGGGCTTTTGATATCAGATAATCTCCCTCGCTTATAGATCTGTTAATGAGAGAGAAGAGTGTATATGGAGCAAAAGCAGAGGTGTTTGTGGCATTTGCTGAGATAGCAGGAGCTGTTAGGTTTATTGATGAGAACATGAGGAGAAGCTGATTTCTAGCAGTATGGTAGTTGCTTATTAGTGCTTGGGCTGTAGAGCAGCTGTCAGATGCAGCCGAGAATGACGGTATGTATGCTATTAGCAGCACCATGAAGCCCGCAAGAACAAACCTCTTTTGCAACCTCATCTGCATCACCACGCTACTTAAGCTGTTTCATTTATATAAGGGCTCGTTCCGGAACCGTTCCACTGTAGTGGAACGAGGAAGTATATTCTATAAATCTATACCAATTGATCTAAAGTCATCCACTATTACGGTCTCTATTTTGGGCATATCATTGAACTCTGTGTGAAAATTGTAAGCTCCTGCATTGAGAAAGTATATTTTGTCCCCTATTCTTAACTCTCTGTCCAAATAGACCGAGTATCTGAATATATCCAAGGAGTCCGGTGATCTTCCTTTCAGCGTATATCTTATTCCATTCTCCTTCTCTCCGAGCACGGGCAGCCTTATGTTCAGCAGGTAGGTGTCTATGTAAGCATTGAATATAGAGCAATCCAGCACTGCTGTATCATCGTAAACGTTCACTACTTCAGCTTCGAGCACAACACTTGGGCCTGCTATAAACCTGCCGGGCTCTGCCATTAATTTTATTTCCCCTAGAAATTCCTTGAATTCCCTTATCTTTGAGAGTATTAAGTCTATTTTTGGGCTTGAGTTTCTGTACTCAACGGGTATACCTCCCCCTATGTTCACTATATCTATTATATCAAACAATTTTCTGTCCACAGCATCAGAAAAATCCTTAATCAAGTCCCATTCACCAACATTCTGGGTTTTTCTGTGAAAGTGAATTCCAAGATTCTCTATATTTTTATTTTTCCTTAGCTCTGGAAGAATCTCATTGAGCTTCTTCCAATCTATCCCATAGACAAAGTATTTTCCCGTATACACAGTGTGTTCTTTCATTTTAATTCTGACAAAAAGATCTATCTTATCTTTTCTCTCCTCCACTATATTAAGAAATCTCCTGAGCTCAGGTATATTGTCGACTACAAACCTCCTGACACCAGATTCAAGTATCCTATCAACTTCTTCCTTTTTCTCTCCTTGCAGAAAGTATACAACTCTGTCATAATCACCTTTAAGAGATCCGATGGAGCTTATAGCCACCAGAGAATCAGTCTCCCTCAGTATGCTCCAGACGATGGGGTTTGTTTTATAGTTATATGCTAGAATATCAACCATTCTCCTTATGATCTCATACTGCTCTAGCACTTTCCTTCTGCTCATCAGGAATCTAGCCATCAGACACCCTCCACAATCCCCTCCTTGCTCAATACATCCAAAGCATAGCATACAGCTATCGGAAAGAGTATTGTTGCATCCCCTATCACCGTTACAGAATCAGAATCATCCTTTATCTTCCCCCAGCTCTTCGCTTCTGATGTTGTGGCACCACTCATGCTGCCTGAGGATGCATGAGATGTGGTTATATAAACAGCATAGTCAGCTCCTCCGCTGAGCAGTGTTGCCAGCATGGCATGATGTTTTGACACGCCCCCTCCGAGCGCTATTAGTCCCTTCTTATCCTCTTGGCTGAGGGAGAATAGAAGGGTTGAGAAATCCTCTATTATGTCTATTTGTGCATCTGGATTTCTCTGCCTTGCCATGTAAAGGTGGAAACCCATGGCGCCATCTGTTATGGCAGGACATAGGACAGGCACTCCCCTTAAAGCCGCCTGATAAAGGAATGAGTTCCTGTCATCCAGCCTAATCCCTATCTCTCTCAGGAGGCTTGACACCGATATCCTAGGACTTTTTCTGAATATCTCATCCAAGACGTGTGTTATGTAGTTTTCAAATCTCACGTAACTGTCGTTGCTTATGAGGAGGTTCCCTACTCTGTTCATTCCGTCCTCATGAAGCTTTATGTCATCCGTATCAAACCTGTGAATGTAAAACTTCTCCCCTATCGCCTTCATTATGTCCTCCTCTATCGCACCAACTGTGGTCACAACAATGTCCACCATCTTCACCCTTATCAGCTGGGCAAAAAGACCCCTGAGACCTGAAGTGCCCATGTTTGATGTAAAGCTCAATATAACCTTGGCTCCTTCTCTCTTCATTTTTACCATTATCTCAGCTGCCTTGTACAGCTCTATGCTTTGAAATCCTGTGGTTGAGAATTGTTCCACCAGCTCCTTGACTGTCAACCCAGGTCTCCAGAGAAGATCCCTCACATACTCCATAGGAAGTAAAGATGCCCAGCCTATATAAGTGAGCTGCTCCACGACTAAAGTCGGGAGCTTCCAGCGTTTAGAGCAGGCTTTGCGCCTTTCCCCTCATCTGCTGGTTCGGGGGGCTCACAGCTCCCCCATCCCATGCCTCTCGTTAAGGC
>NZ_RCOS01000133.1 GCF_003947435.1 Candidatus Methanodesulfokora washburnensis | reverse complement strand
GGAAATGTGGACGGTTCTTCGCATAAAGGTGAGCTTATTTTAATTTTTATCCCGTCTAATTTTAGACCTCTTCCCTCACTTGTGAAAATTAATGAAGAGTCTCCTGAAGTCTCAGGTTTTAATTCAATCAACTCAAACTTTATTAGCGCTCTAATTACATCATATTCCGTCTCTATCTCTCCTCTTTTGCTCTTCAGAATTATACGTTTTGTGAAAGAATTAGGTCTAAAGTTTAGGAAACTTTCGGAAATTCTCTCTCTGACTTTCTTTCTAAGATCCTCAGAAAAGTTGTATTCATTCAGAAGTCTAGTGATAGGATATATCTCCATACCCATTCTTCTTAACGAGTCAGTAAGACGCTCTTTCATAATCTTCGTCTGCCTACCCTTCTTCAGGGAATCATAAATTAAGTTTATATTTATAGAGAGGGATTTTCTGAAATATTTTTTATGAAAATTGCGGGAATAATATATCATTTTACTACCTGTAACATTCTTAAAATACTCCTTGAGATCGGCTCTAATTTTATAAGGATTTTTTGCTATCCTTTCAGATATAAGAAGATATACCTCTGCTTCCTCCTCCCCCTCTTTTCTCCCTACTCTCCCTATCCTCTGTAGTGCATTTGAAAGCTCTCTCCCGCTCTCCATGAAAGCATGATCAACTGGATAATTCACACCAACCTCGAGCTTGTTTGTTGTTACTATAGCTTTGTATTCCTTATTCTTCACCTTTTCTATATCGAAGATATTTTCTCTCTCCTTGGCCCTTGTCTCTAGCCCGGTGTTCCTCCCGATTTCAGTCTCTGAGTAGCATTTGAGGAGAAGGTCGTCGAATTTTACTGCATCATATATACTATCAAATAAGAATAAAACTGGGTAATTCTCTTCAATATATTCTATTATCTCTCCCTTAATGCTATCTTTGCCTTCCGTGAGAACCTCTAAAAGCGTTCTATTCATCCTATTATTTATGAAAATTTTCTTCTCCTTTTGAATCATTCTCCCTGGAATCGTGTTGTCAAAGCTGGGGGTTTCTTCTATCTTAGTCTTGCTGACATGTAAACCCGCACACAGCTCAGTTATCTCATCTATAGCATCCTCCCAAGGTGTGCCGCTCAGGAAGTGGAACCTAGGGTTGTATTCGGGTATTCCTCCAGCAAGATATACGCATATGAAAGCAGTTATTATGGCTAGCTCATCCTCAGAGAAAAGATGATACTCATCGAAAACAATGGAGTCAAATCCCCTCTCAAACAAAACATAACCCCAGTCAAATGCATCTTTTCCATTTCCATATGCACCATGAATTAAATAACTGAGTATATCAGGATTCGTGATAATAAGGTCATTTTTATCCACAGTTTTTTTAATAATTTCTCCCCTGGATCCCTCCTCCTTTCTCCTATCTAATTCCCCAGCGGTAAGAGAGGATACTTTCTTTCCCTTGCCTGAAAGGATTCTTTCACTTTCCCTCTTTAAATCTTCAATTAATGCATTTGTAGGTAGTACCATGAGGGCACTATGGTCCTCCAGTATAACTTCATATATATATGTGTATGTTTTACCGGAGCCGACAGGTACATGCACAAAATTTATAGATTCTTTAGAATCCAATATGAGACTCTGGAACTTATGAAGCTTAATGCCGTTCCTTTCACTATGGTACTGTAAGTAGAGCTGGGGAGTACGTATCTCCTCCTCAAAGATCTCGTTTATACTGTTTTGAGTCATGGTCTCACCTAGATCATCATCAAGATTTTATCCAAAATCTGTTCTAATCTTATCCCTTTAAGTATGTGATAATATCTATTATATACATCAGATTGTCTCGATAATTTCACGATTTCATCAGATATCTCTCTACCCTTATGAAGGAGGGTGAAAGCGTTTAGCCATATTTCCTCCTTCATATCATCATCAGAAATTTCACTGGAAGTTATATGGAGTATCCCATCTCTCTGGGCACCTATCCTGACACCAAATTCAGATGGTAACTCCAAATTTCGCGAGAAATAATAGCAGTAGAATCTACTTCCAACATCGAGCGGTTTTATTCTCCTCAGGTTCTTATACGCGATACTTCCTCCCTCTCTAAAATATATCTCTTTCATCATTGATATGCTATTTTTAAAACATGAGGACACGTTCATCATCTTTTTCATTTTCAGAATTCTTGGCTTTCCCACAGTTATATAAAAAGGCATATTTCTGAGATCTTCCCTTCTACTGTCCTCTCTTGGATATTTGAATCCATAAGAGTAAGCAAGTGCGTACATGAGAGCTATATCTCCTATAAAAGGGCTGGTATCCGCATAAATTCCCCCGCTAGTATAGTAAAAATAGGGAGAAATTATCTCTATGTCTAGTCTCCTAATAATCGCTTTATTCGATCCGATTTTCATCTACCTCCTCTTCTTCTCGCCTTCCTTTCCAGTTAGTTTCTTAAAGAACTCATCAGAATGTTTTGAGAGCTTTTCAATAAGCTCTTTTATCTTCTCATCATTTTCATAGATATCTCTTACAGCCTTCACCAGATCAGTAAGCTCATTATCTTGAAGTGGCTTAGCAAATGGGTATTTTTTGATCTCTTCTAAAAGCATGCTTTTAAGAATTTCTATAGGTCCTCGTGTTTCATCCGTTTTCTCTTCATTATACATTTTCTCTACTAAGATATAGGGTGTTACCGGAAGTTCGAATGGAGACGAAAGGACAACAGCTAGTATCTCATTTTCTATATTTCTCGGGTTAACACTATCTTCAGCGCCGTAAGTGTGCGTATATAATATATTTCCTAATCCAAAAATCAACTCTTCTAGACTAACATTGTAGAAGCTGACCAACTGAAGTAAATGTCCCCTCTTCATGTAAATGTTCTTGAAAAGAGTTTGTTTATATCCTCCAGCTTCCCACATAGTGCCCATCTCTGAGAGAGCGTTGTGCGTTTTCTCCTCAGCTACTTGGTGAAATTCTTCAAGGGAGAGGGCCCAGCTATAGAGTATTCTTGATGGTATTTGGGCACCTCCTTCGGCTCCCGTGACACTATCTCCATAAAGAACCGATACAGGATTATTGAGAGCATCACTATTTGAAACAGCGTTATATAAGTACCCTTCAGGTAATTTGTTAAATCTTTTCAGTATTTTAAGGCCCGTGAGTTTCTCCGGGGCCTTAAACTTTCTCGAGTACACTTCAACGTGAGTTCTCCCATTTAATGACGTATAGGTTAATTCCGTTCTATCGGTATTCCTGAATATAATTGCTCCTACTACTTTTCTAATTACGTATACATCTATATATTTCCCAGAGAATCCTTTCTCTATCACATCGGCTGGTTTCTCAACAATATAACCATCTAGAAGCTTCTTTATCTCTTCTTTCATGCACCCACCTCCTCCTGTTTCTTTCCTCCTAACTTCTTCTTGATCACATAATAATCGAAGGTATCTATGATATATGTCCTAGTTGACGGATCCACGAGCGGGGTTCCAAAAATAGATTTCAGTAAACTAACTAATTCTGTAAATAAATTTGAGAAAGAATCGGCCAGCTCAAGAGCCTTTTCCTTATATTCTATTCCACAATACTTCAGTATTTGAGAGGCAATTATATCTTTAACACCCTCTATTTTCTGGAATTTTATGTAAGCATCGAAAGCCTCCCTTATAGGCCATGTTCTTGAGTTTCTGGAATCTAGATTAATATACATCCCCATATTCTTCAAAAAAACATCTGCCATCCTCTCCAAAATGGGAAGTATTCTCCCCTCCCTATACTTCTCCACAACTTTTTCCGCCAAAAGACCCACCTCCATACTCTTAACAGAAAAATTAGATCCTGAAATAAGAAAATGGAAAGAAGAAAGAGGGGATCTCCCGATAGAACTTATTAAGTTCTCCTCTTTCTCTCCCGATACCTTTTTCAGCCCCTTAATGAGAAAGATAATATCGGAGACTCTTTCTATGTTATTTCCATTATAGTCCATCAAATAAAATTCGTGATTCCCAAATAACATTTTTAAATCCCCATACATCGGCTCAAAGTATAGATAGGCCTTTTCGTTCGGTGGATTGCTAAAAGATCGAGTCACACTAACTCTGAATCCCTGTTTAGCAAGATTCAGAGCATTTTCGAATAACCTGTAATAATAAAGGGCACCTCCCCCTCCTACTTCTTTTCTTGCTATCATGAAATAGCTTAATACATTATTACTATCAGGATCGCTCATGGATACGGGGTTCACGAACTCCCCTTCTATCTCTACCCTTTCCATAAGGTCCCTTAAGGAATATCCTTCACTGGTATAGCTTAAAGCTATTATGGGGAAATATATCGAAGGAGAGACATGTAAGTAATATTTGTAATTTTCATTAAAAATAAAGCTTCTCAGAAGGAATTCCGCATAACAATATTCGCATAGTTTCACATCCTCCATATTTTTCTTAATTAGGTTAGGATAAAAGTTGCTGACAAGTTCTTTTAGTGGAACGGAATCTACTATGGACTCATAGGGTTTTTCAGCATCATAATTGCCACAGATCGCACATACCGATATATTTGATTTAACAGTCTCTTCGCTAGTAGAATAAGTGCCTTGTAAGTGGAACTTTATCAACTTTCGAACCGGATCTATCCTCTCATCAGAGAGTTTTTTCATGATTTTTATGAATTCACCGATGATAATATCACTATGTTCGCGGAGCCATTCATCATTTAGCAGTTTATTCTCAAGTAAAGAGCTTAGCTCCTTATATTTATTGACATCTTTTCTTGAATTTGGAAGAACTATCTTTTTACTATCAAATATCTTATTAGGAAATTTTTCTTTTCTTAAGCCTTCATTACATAGAGAGTAAATGAGAAGATACCTAATCCATGAGAGATTTTTGTCGCCTTCCTCTATTCTATTGAATATATCATCTACAGAGAGAACCTCACCAGAATCCTCTGCCCAAATGTACTTTCCAAAGAACTCTCGGATCTTCTTTTGATTCTCACTATTATTGAAGTGAATTTTAATAAAATCCTCATCCTGTCTGAAATAAAGAGTCTGAAAATCGAGATCTGATTGATTTGGTCTTTTACGTTTTTCTCTAATAAGTTTACCACTAGCGAATTTGTATACTATTGAAATTGATTCCTCGATGATATCATCATCACAAATCTCATCTCCGAAATATATAACACTGTTTCTAGATGCCAATATTGGAATTCCACCATTTTTCTCTATCGCACGAATTATGCTAAGGAGTGTAATATATACCCCAAGATTATAAATTGTATTACTGATCTTCTTGAAATGTATTTTGCTTACATCTTTATCACTTATTCCTAAAAATTCATTTATCTCTCTCAACTGTTTTTCGATCTCATTCACTATTTGATAATCATACACGGGAATCTCACTAGATCGACTTGCTATAGCATCCGAAGCTCTTATGAGCTTAATAGCTGGATATATATCTCGAAGATCTTTGGGGAGAGCTCTGCAATGCGCACCAGAATCACTTTTCTCAGCCCTCTCCATTATACATAAAATTTCATAATAGTCCTGTCCTTCATTTCGTTTATAGCCGACTTTATTGGCAAAGTTCTCTATCTCATTCCTGAGATCCTCGCTGGAGAGTTCATTGTAATCCTTCCCAATATACTTATTTATATCATGAAGTATTGCACCTATTACGAGCTTCTTAAAGGAATTTTCATCTAATTTCATTTTTTCATCATATTTTGAATATAGTTTGAGAAGGGAGAGAAATATCATAAGCACGGTGAGTATGTGGCCCGCTAAGGATAGATCAGCTTGATTTTCTATCGGGCTTCCATCTCTTTTATAACCTTTTCCGGATTTAGTTATAAACTTATCATCCTCTAAAATCACTTTTATACATTTTTTCAGGAATTCCCTGACATCTGTTTTTCTTAAGTTCTCAGGTATTAGCTCCGCTGGTACATCTATGGCGACATTTGCGTTGGATTGCATCCCCATACTCATATAGTGAGCATGATGCCAAATAAAAGCTTTTCTTTAACCCACAATGTATAAATATTGCATCATTGCATGTAAAGAGCATGAGAGTCGCTCTAATATCTACGCTCGGATTCGAGGAGAAGTTCTGCTATAGAGCGATATTAAGGCATGGAATAAAGGAAGGGGACAGAATAATTCTTTTTACGGCG
>NZ_RCOS01000112.1 GCF_003947435.1 Candidatus Methanodesulfokora washburnensis | reverse complement strand
TTTTCCTCATCATTCTGTCCTTGAGAAGGATATACAGGTTTCTCATGTTCAAGGAGGAGAAGAAGCTTGTGAAGGATGGAGTTTATGGTTTAGTGAGGCATCCCCTCTATCTAGGGGATTCAATATGGCCGATAGGCTGGAGCCTCATCTGGACGAAGCTCTGTTCCCTCATTTTAACGCCCATTTGGTTTTTATTCTACATAATAACCACTTTTTATGAGGAGAGAAGGCTTGAGGAGGAGTTCGGTGATGAATACAGGGAGTACAAGAAAAGAGTGAGGAGGATAATCCCTCTAGTTTATTGAACCGATTTCCGCCTGCTGATTGCTCTTCAGCAACTTTATGTATAAAAGGTATTTTCTGCATGGGGTCTTTTAGAGGAAAGTTTATTAATTGGTGTAAAACGGTCAAGAGATGGATTTAATCATAAGGTATGACCCGGAGGCAGATGTGCTTGTGATTAAGCTCAAGGAGGGATCTCTTGTGGATGAGGAGCTCCTTGACAACGATGTTATCCTAGGCTATGACAGCGAGGGAAATATAGTATCGATGGAGATACTTGATGCCTCGAGAAAAGGGCTTATGAACGCCCTTTTTGAGCTGGCTAAATCTAGAAAGGAGGAGACAAGGTTCCTTCTTTCCAAGATCGATGGCTGAAGTACAGGCTTGCTGAAATAACTTCTATTGAAAGCATCATAACGGCCTACAAGGCTGCTGTTACCATGATAGAATTGGAATATACTCATCCTTGAGGAGTTATTAATCAGTTTATCATTTAAGCCTCTCTATTACCTCCCTCTTTTCAGGATATCCCAGCATCTTGAGAAACCAGTAAATCAGATCCCTCTCAGTAACTATGCCTACAAGCTTTCCGTTTTTCACAACAGGTAGCCTCCTTATCCTTTTTTCATACATCATAACATATGCCTTTGTCACAGCTGTATCAGGAGTACATGTGACAACAGGGCTGCTCATCAAAGAGCTGAGAGGGAAGTCAAGTGCCTCCTTCCCGTGAATTGCTATGAACCTCACTATGTCCCTCTCCGTCACTATGCCTACAGGTTTTTCATCTTCCGTCACGACTATGCAGCCTATGTTCTCCCTCCTCATCAGATCGGCTGCCTCCATTATGGAAGAAGTGGGTCTGAGCGTTATAACAGGCTTTTTCATCACGCTTTCAACTGTAAGCTCCTTGCTCATACTGCGTTTTGCAGGAAGGAAGAATAAAAACTTTTATGCAAGGGCTTGTTTAAAGCTCTAAATTTTTCAGATTTAATTGATTTTAAGTTTTCACTGATAAATTAGAATAACGACAAGAACGAAATATAAAAATTCAAATTTCCTTGTTAATTTCAATATAATGATTCTATCTTTCTGAGATCTATCACATTTACTTCAATAGATTCAGAGTTGTTAATTATGTATCTATCGCTCGTAATCAAAGGTATGCCGTAATGCTTTGATGTGGCTACGTGAAAGGAGTCAAAATAATGAAGTTTTCTGGATCCACCATGCCTTCTGTAGAGCTCGAGAGCCTGCAATGCTATCTCAAGATTGATGGGAAGGACCTTGTGTGGTATCTTGGACACATCCCTCAAGACATTGATTACATCGCTCAGGGAGAGACCGCTTCCTCTGAGAGCAGATATTATGTCATCGTAAAGTTCAGATGAAACATAGGCAATGAGATCACCTCTTGCTATAGCCCTGACCAGATTTCTGCTCGGTTCATAAAGCTCATCTTCCTGAAACAGATAAGAGATAAATACATCTGAGTCAAGAAGAGCTCTTTTTGATGCATTCAAATTCCCCTCTCCCTTCTGAGGAGCTCTTCCTCAGCCTCCTCTATCTCCTCCATTTTCTTCCTAATCAGGTCTCTGTACTTTCCTCCAAGTTCCTCAACTCTCTTATCAACAGGCTCCAAGATTATAGCTCCATCTTCATTGATCTTGGCGATAAAGATCCTGTTTTTGCTTCTCTTTCTCAATTCTTTGGGGATGAGCACCCTGCCTTTATCATCCATCCGGACTATGGACATCTTTCCCACCTCCCACTGTACCACTTATATCTTTTTAAGTTTTTCTTTTGTCTCAAGTTGACGACTCCTTGTTCATTAGTTCCCGGACATCTCTTTGCAGTAGGCTACAATCCTGTGAAAAGCTTCTCAACTATTAAATTTTTACCCTCTTCGATATATGGAGTTCTCAAAATCCTGAGGAACCAGTGAACTGCCAGTGCGGCCTCACAATCGGAGCTTCATTGCTACCTTTTCATTATTATTTCAAGAACGAAAAATGCTAATAAGCGTTATCACAGGCTTCTGCAGAAGAATAATATTTCAAACTGCAACCTGTAGTTCTAAATTTTCGATGATATTCCCTGTAGAGATGAAATATTTCACGATAGCTTTATATATCAGTTTGTTCCCTGTATTACTGGCTGAGGGGGTGATATGATGAGGGCAGGAATATCCAGGGTAGTTGTCGAGATAATAATACTTGTGATAGCAGTAGCCCTAGCACTGCTGATATTCTCCCCGATATCAGGATACATATTCGGTTCGCTGGGAAGGACTGCAACCGTTGGAGGAGCATCTCAGATACAGATATTGAACGCAAACTTGTCTTCTGGTAATAATTATTGGATAATAGATGTGAAGAATCTTGGGCCTGGAACACCCACCTTTAGTAGCAGTCCTAAGGACGATTTTAAAGTATTTGTAGATGGAAGTGAGTGCACAATATCTAATGACGTCATAGGTGCCTCTGCTAACCAGCCTTGGACTAGGGACTTTACTGTAACACTGGAATGCAGCAGTAGTATTACTGATAGAACCAAGCAGCACAACATAGTTGTATATGGGCCAGGAGGGACTCAGGCACAGTATCTCTACTATCCGCCTCCAAGCTGATTTCCCTTTTCTTTCCCCTTTCTTTTTTATTATTTAACCGCTCGAATTTCCCTGAAGCTCCACAAGCTGTGGAAGAAGACACTTTCTGAACACAATAACCCTCCTTATGGTTATATCTGGGCATTTAACAATTAGAGGATCCTCATTAAGTATTTTACAGACAGCCCCATACGCTGTTGTCACTGCTATGACATCTGTTTCATTTAGGTAAAGTATGGCAGCTGTATTGTTCAGATATATGCCCTCCACCCTGCTTTGATTCCCCTTTGGCAGGTATTCTATGAAATCTGCGGAATTTGATGACGAAATAACCCTGATGCACGGATCCCTTTCCACAAGAATTTTCTCCAGCTGAGTTTTTCTCGTTATTATAAACTTGGATCCATCGAGAAGAAGGTCCTCAAGAGCCCCTGTCCTCTCAACAGAGCATCCAAAGACGCTTGGGAATGCGGATAATCCATAGGAGGATATGTTCATATTATACTCATTGCACACCCTGTGGACAAATGGAATTGCATCCTGATATGGAGTGTTTCCCCTGATAGGCGGGAATGCCAAAATGAGAAAAACAAGGACAGCAGGCGATAAAAACCTACTTATCTTCATGCTGATGATATTTATCCTCTCTATCAAGCATGTGGCTGTCATACTTAAAGGAAATGGGAGGAGAAGAAGAAACCTCCAGCAGAGGGAGGGGCTTCCTGCTGCAAATATTATGACGACAATAAATATGAAGAGAGCGTATAAGGACAGGTATTTTCTCCTTTTCTCCCACGAGCTTCTCGCTAGAAGGCCTGCAATTCCAAGGGAGAAGGACGCCCCGAAGAAATACCATATATCCAGGGGAATCTCCTCTACAACAGCCAGTTTCACGCCAATAGGGACATCTTCCACGACTTTTGAGGCATATAAGTGGACTCTGTTCACTGAAAGGGGAAGAACAAGCCAGAAAAAGCTTGGAATTAAGTATAATATTTTCCTTGATCTCCTGACCAGGTAGACTATACAGGCATATGCAATGAACATCCAGGAAAGGGTGTTCGATAGGGGAAGGAGGAATAAGATTGCAGAAGCTGGCGGCATTTTGTCTCGAATTAGAAGATATGCACCGAGGAGGATGAGAGGATCTAGAACGAGATTGGAGTAGGTCCCTATTTCAAAGAGATGAATTAGAGAGGGGCACATCAAGAGGTAGAAGATTGAGGCAATTACAGGGTTAAGGTCAAGTTCCCTCGCTATCATGTAAATTAAGGCGCCTTCCGATGGAATTAGAAGGGCTAAAACTGCTCTATACCAGAGATACCATTCTCCTCCTAATTTGTAGCATGTCCCTCCGATCATGTGCACCAGAGGAGGATAATCTAGGGGAAGGGAGCCTGTACTAGCGTAAAGCTTCGATCTCATTAAATGAATAGGCTCGTCCTGATTCATCCAGCTGGCCACATAAGGTTCTTTATACAAATTTATTACAATGACTATAGCGTATATAGTAAACATTAGTATCAGAAATTTCTCTACTTTAATATTAATTCTTCTGATCATTCGAGCCATTACCAGCAGAAAGAAAAGCTCCAGCAAGACAAATACCTCGATGTTGATTACAGGAGAAACAGCTGCAAGAAAGATAGCTCCAGCAAGAGGAGCTAGGCATATGGATTTTGTAATATCCTTTGTCAGCGCTAGAGAAATGGAGATCCCTGCCGTAATCTGTAGAATCACTGGAAGCATACCACGAGTTTAAGCTAAGAGCTAAAAACTTAATCAGCTTTTAAAGGTGCTAAGTCATAATAATACCTGATAGCAATCCGCTGAGATAAGCTCTCATTTTCTCCCTTTTTTCACTCTCAAAAAGAGAAATTTTAATTAGAGTACCCAGAATCCATTTTAACATGAAAATTTTCACACAAGAAGGTATTTCAATGGATTTTAGAAGGAAAGTGATGTTCCTTCCTCTCTCAAAATACCTCTCCTTGGAATAATTGCTGATCAAGACCAGTTTAGAACTTGCAACTTCAACAAGTCTTGTGAGATCCATTTTCTGTAATCTAAGATACCTCCGCTTATATACCCTAGGGCCTAGCCTTGGTTTTCCTCCTACATGATAAACCACGCTCCTAGGAACTCTGATTATTCTCCATCCTCTTGATCTCACCCTAATGGAAAATTCCCAGTCAGCTACCTCATTTCTCAATTTTGGAGAGGGAACTCCGACGAAATCTACTAGCTTGTCTGGTAACAACATCCCAGAGAAATTTGATAGTAGGATCTCATGAGGTTTATTTAAGTCCGGTCTCCTCCATGTGAACACCCCGCAGGAAAAATCAGGCATATCATATACGCTATTGAGAAGAGGACAGACTAAAATCGGCGTCAATATTGCTTTTCCCACAAGAGGAAAGAGTAAAAGCTCTTCAAGAGCTTTCCTAGATGGAAGATCGTCTTGATCAAGCAACCATATGAGTTTATATCCTTTAGAAACAGCTAAGATAATGCCCTTAGCATAACTTCCCGAGGCACCCATGTTGAAGCCATTTCTCACGAGAGTGACGTTAGGAAAGCGACGTTTTATGTACTCATATGTATTGTCCTTAGAGAAATCATCCACGCATATTATCTCCCCTGGAACTCTGCTCTGTCTAAGTAGAGCAGAGATGCACCTATCCACGATGCCAACACCATTATAGACAGGAATAACGACAGCTACATCGTCTGCCGAAACCATCTAATCCCTCCCTCTGTGGATATATCTTCTCAAGGCCATTCTCAGGACAAGGCCCGTAGGGCTCATTCTACAGAGAATTTTTCTGTCGTTCACGCAGACCCTCCTTCTGACATTATGCCTTTTCTCTATTAGTAGTTTTGTGCGTTTCAATATTCTAAATAGAGCTTTAACAGTGGAATAAATGTAAAGTGGATCTTCTTTAAGGACAGACAGAATAAGGGATGCACTGATATGAATAAGAAAACATAAAGATGTTGCAAACACAATAAGATGGGCGGGAAGGCACTTTGTCATCGTCCAGATTATGCTGTATACCCTCCATTCCATTCTTTTAGGAGAAATACCTCTCTCCAGTATTCCATAGTGAAAGAAAACTGCTTTTGGGCATAACTTCAGTTCAAACCCTCTGAGCATAACCCTCCATGAGAGATCTAGATCATCTGCACCCATAAAAATGTCTGGATCAGCTCCTCCTACCTCCAAGTAGACTTTTAATGGAATTAAAAAGCAGGCTCCTGAAATGTAAAAGAAGTTTTTTGCTGTAACGGAGTAATTTGGACATGTTATGCCCGATAGGGACATTAAATTCCCCGCTGAGTCTATTCTTCCATTTGTTCCCATTATTAGGGGTTGTACCATCCCTACACGCCCATTTTTCATATAGCAGGTTAAAATTCTCTCTATGGAGCCTCTCCCGAAATATCCATCAGCATTGCAGACCAAAAGAAGCAGATCATCTGGAATGTCTCTTTTTTGCAGGCTCTCAACAGCTATATTCAGACCCTTGCTGTATCCTACGTTCTTTTTTAGAGAAATAATTTCTATATTCATGGAACTTTTCGCGGAAATCTCATTTAACAAGCGAACAGTGCCGTCTCTTGACCCTGAATCAACGAATACCCAGACTAAGGGCTTTATTGAGGATTCTTCAACGCTTTTAATCAACCTCTCAATGTATTTCGAGGAGTTGTAGGTGACTGTGATCATAGCAAGCTTGTTGTATGCCTGTGGCATCAAATTGAATTTCAAATTCAGCTTAAAAAGCCAAAATGACAAAGCTATTAAAATTATTATGTAATAAGTATGTCAATGGAAAGTAGTTCCTTGAGTTCTGAGAATCTAGATTTCCGAAACTGTTACCATATTTTCAGTAAAATTCTCTATAAGGAATTGGAGCTCAAATATAGTCACTGGAAAATAGAACAAAGAAATTACCGCCAATTTACATTGACCAATGAGAACAGCACTGCTCCTATGCCGAACAGGCTGTGAAAGAGAACAGCCTTCCAGAATATCCTTATCTCTGAGGATCCTTTTCCTATCCACAGGGACCACAACGCCTCCAAGCCCTTTGTCCTTATCACTCCGCTATCATCCACATAGCCAACTGTCCATGTAAACCTGTTCCTCAGCCTTATGAGGAAGTTTATCAGGTATGGGGCTGTGGCAATTATTCCTGCAGTCTTTATCGTTCCTATCACGATGGATGAAGCCAGAACAGCTCCCATCAAATACGTCCCTGAGTTTCCCGGAAATATCCTAGAAGGATATCTGTTCCAGAGAAGGAATGCAGCTAAAGCTCCGGATAAAGCCGCAAGCTCCATCGCAGAATCCCAGCTTTTATACAGAATGGAGCATATCATCAGGAAGAATGAGGTGACAAGCCCGCATCCCGCCTCAATTCCATTGAAACCTGCGTATATGTTGACAGCATTCATCAAATAACAGAATCCAATGGGAACAAGAACCCAGAACAACACCCCAAGATCCAGCTCCCCCAATGCATATATCACAGTGCTGCCAACCCTGAAAGAGACTATTGGCAGGCCTGCCATTGCAGACAGAAGCACCAGACTCCTCTTGTTGAGCCTGAATAGGTCATCAACAAGCCCTATAAGTCCACCCAAAGTGCCAGAAAGGGCAGCTGCAAGCCCTGCCTTTGGATCCATTCCATAAAAACCTGTGGCTGTTATTCCCACCAGAAAGCCTATCAGAATGCTTATTCCACCCAGATATGGAACCATGGTTCCCGGTTTATGCAAATCCTCGCTTAAAAAACCAAGCTCTCTGCATCTCCTTATGACAACCGGAGTGATGAGAGCAACTGTCAGGAAGCTGAGAACTGCAGCTGTTGGGATGCCAAGCATCTAATGCTAAGTAGATCAAACTTTTTAAACTTTCTTGCACGCATGAGCATCTGCCAGCAGTTTAGCTGACCCTGCATGTCAACTTTTTAAAGATCCCTCTCTCGGCCCCTCGATGGTAGCAGCTGTTTTGCTTATCCTCGCACTAGTGGCCCTGATTCTCTACTACAGAAGGAGGATTAATGACAAGCTGGAGAATGCGATTAAGTATAAGGACGTGGGGAGAGTTTTTGCGCTGCTGTCCGGCTCAAGGCTGAGGATTCTGTTCATGAACAAAAGCTTGATAGCAACAGGCATGGATCTTCTCTTCTTCAGAGGAGAGTTCGATAAATTCCTTGTTTTAGCCAAGCGGCTGAGGATCACAGACGAAAAGATCTACTTTCTTCAGGAAAGTGATGTCCTCGGGCTGGACATAGAGACTGAGATAGAGTACGACAAAAAGCCCAGGGAAATAGGCTTAGTAGCTTTGAGAAGCAGTGATTGGAGGGAGCTTGCCAAGCTTAACATAGATAAGCCTGAGAAGATCTTCGAGATGTATGGCTCCATCCCACAGGCCTTTCTCTCAAAATTGATCAGAAGATTCAAAGTTTTGGTAGGTCACAATATATATTTATTTGATGCAGATATTCTGAGAGCTTGGGGAGTTAATTTTGATAATGTAAAATTCATAGATACATATACCTTGGCATTGATCTCCCTTCCTGAGGCAATCAGCCACTCGCTTGAGAGCCTTTCCTCCCTATTTAACGTGGATTACATCCCTCACAGAGCAGATGAAGATGCCCATGCGTCGTTGATGATGCTTCCCAAGCTAGTTCACATAGCCAGAAGAAAGGGGATATTAGCTGAAATAAAGGCAACACCTTTTGAGCCCCTCTTAGGTTTGGGGGAAGTGGAAATACCGGAAATTGCAGTAGATTTTCTTCCATCTAGGACAAGAGGTTCCAAGCAGGGGGAGATAGTGGTCACAATAGATGCCTCGGGTTTCTCGGATGCTTGGTATCCAAAGAGAATAGATACCTCGCTCATCGAGAAACCTGAGGAGCTCTCTTCTCTTCAGAGGCTCGCCTTAACAATAGCAAAGTCATTTACAGCAGCTGGAGAAAGTGACCCTGAAAGGTTGAGAGCGCTGGAGATGCCATATGAGGATCTGAAGAAGGCCTTGGCATCAATAGTGGACAGGACAGTGAGGGATAATCAGGTGAGATCTGGGGGTTTTGTAGTTGAGTATAAGTACCTGAAGGACCTCCTCGAAAGGCTTAAGGAGAGAACAGAATCAAAAATCGTGTTCAGAGGAGCTTATCTCCTGAGAGCTTATTATCAGGATTATGTGAGCTTGTTGAAACATGCATCCAGCATCTTCAGCAGGGTGGAACTGGAAACTCCCTTTGAGCTTATTACTGGCAATAACATAGAATATAGAAAACCCGAAACAACAAAGATATTTTATCTCATCAAAAATGGACTGGATAAGAGTTCCCGTCACTCTAACCTTTTCGGAGGCCTGCTTGCTTCAGTTGTTCAGAGAGGAAGAAACCTTGTGTTGGTATCCAACGGTGCTGAGGAAATTATTTCCAAGGAGGTGTCCTACTACATCAGGGCAAGGGTTGATGTACATCACTTGGATAAAGACCAGATTGCCAGAGCCCTCGAGAAAGTAAGCAGATTTGCCTCCATCGGGTACAACATCGTGCTCTATTCAACTAGAACCTTCAGCCACAAAAGGGGATTCAGCAACACAGAGATAGCGTTCAAGTCGTTGCTTGAGGTTCTGCGCCTATCTGGAAAAACATGCATTATTATAAATACTGATACAGAGCTCATGAGATGGCTTGATCTGAGCGATTTTACTGAAGAAGTGGAGATAAAACCACTTGAACTGCCCATTAGGACTTCATATGCTGTTTTTCCCTCTCTAAAGGAGGTTATGGCTGAGCTGGAGGAAATTGTTAATGATGTTTGGGGTTTCTCACTTCGTCCATATCAAAGAAGGCTGGCAGCCCGTCTGCTAATGCCCTACACATATGATGGACGTCTGCTGGACAGGCCATTTTCAATAGTTCTTCTGCCAACAGGATCCGGAAAATCACTTATATTCCAGTCGGTTGCGCTCCTTCTGAGAAGGAAAATTGGAGGAACTACTGTTGTGATATCCCCCTTGTTAGCTCTAATAGAGGATCATCTCAACAGCTTGCTGACGAGAGGGGTGAGAGTATGTGCCATCACAAGCATGGCACACGACAGGCTGAATGAGTACATAAGGGGATTGGCTAGAGGAAGATACGACATAGTATACATGACCCCTGAGCAGCTTGAGAAGGAGGAGGTGAGGAGATGCCTCGAGAAGGCTGACATAAACTACCTTGTGATCGATGAAATTCACACGCTGTACAAATGGGGCAGGACTTTCAGGCCAAGCTATGAGTATCTAGCACAGTACATCAAGAGGAGCAGGGAGGAGGGCCTTTGGCTGCCCTTAGCAGGCTTTACTGCAACTCTGCCGAGTAAAGGATTGGAAGAAGTGATTCGAGTCCTCACAGGAAACGAGGAGTTCAGCCTTGAGGAGATCGATTTCGACTCCGATTTTACTCCATCAAAGCTTGACATGGAACAGGTTAAGGTGTTTAAGGGCCCAGTGATAAGAGAAAATATAATCATAGATGTTGTAAAAGTGCCCAGTGATCAGGAAAGACTAAATAATCTGCTCAGCATAGTAAAAGAGCTGTCTGAATGGGCTGATAGTTTCTCAGGCAATTCCCCATGGCTCGGCATTGTTTATACTGGATTCGTGAGATCAACTAGAGAGCATGAAAATGCATCCAGCATAGCTGAGTTCCTCTCGGAAAATCTTGGGAGGAGTGTTATTTATTTTCACGGCCAGATGAGCGATTCCGAGAAGAAGAATGTCCTCAGCAGGATATATGCGGTTAGCAGAGGCGAGGCCAAGGAGCCTAGGATAGTGGTTGCTACAAAGGCCTTCGGTCTTGGCGTGGATATCCCAAATGTCAGATGGGTCGTCCACTACATGATGCCCGAGAGCATAGAGGACTACTATCAGGAGATAGGAAGAGGAGGAAGAGACGGTAAGATCTGCAAAGCTATCATGCTTTACTCTCCGGAATATGATTATAAGCGCAGACTTATGCTCATAAAGAGGACACTTCTCAAGCCAACACTTGTAGCTGGAGTGTATTCAATGATAGCCCGCGCAGAGGAGGGAGCAGCTATTCCAATGATGCTTTTAGTGCCTGTTCTTGCAGGAAAGTACAGGATGAGCAAGCTGATGAGCTCCCTCAGGTCACAAGGGCGCTTACCTGAGGTAGCTGAAAATGCTGTTGAGAGGGCTCTGAATACGTTATCTAATCTTGATATTCTCAACTATGATATAATACGTGAGAAATTCGTGCTGGTTGACAGAAGGAAATTCAAGAAACCTGTGTATCCCGTTAATGAAACCATGGGCCTAGCAGGCAGCAATGCTCAGGCAGAGCCCATCGCCAATCTGTATCTGGATGAAAGAGGAGATGTTGTGATAGGCGAGCGTCGCAGACATGGGTGTGTTCCAGTGACAAATATCTTCACGCAGGCGATAAAAGTGAACTCAATAAAAAGAGTTCCGCTTGAGGAGGTAGCTGACTTTGTCTCTGATGATCAGTTTCACGCCCTCTTCTCCCTTTACCTGATGAACGAGTTCTCCTCGCTTCTGCTGGATGCACCGGAGGAAGAGAGGGACTCCATTGCAAAAAGAAAGATAATAGAGTACCTCTCAAGCTCAATAGAGGACCTTTACAGGAACAGGGTCAGGGAGATGAGAAAACAGGTGATAGATGATCATATAAAAATGATGAAATACTATGATTATTTAATAGAAAATGAGTCTATATACTATAAAACTTGGTATATAGATAAGGAATATCTTTGTGAACTTTTATCATTTGTAACATTACTTTATACGATAGAGAGAGGAGTTCCTCCAATAAAGGTGACTCTTATAGTGCCTTATGGCTACAGAAGCATAGTTCTCGGAAAGCTAAAGGAGAAGATGAAGAAGTATGGTCTTCCTCTGATGGAGCCAACTGTCATAAATATAAAAAGGGAGGACGCTAAGCACTTAAAGGAGGAAACATTGAGGAAAAAGGTAGCAGGAGCTGAGGTTGTGTTCCTTCTAGCTACACATCCAACGCTACGCAGAGTTGCTAGCCTGCTGGAAGGACAGGTTTTCAGGATTTATGTTGCGAAGAAATATTAAGGCTTGAATATCGCAAACAGTTCTCTTCATCTTCTGTTTTTGCTCATTCCTTGTCTTTTCTGTGAATAAGCCTGAGTAGTCTCTCATGTTGTTTTAACATATCCAAGCTAGATTTTCCCCTCTCTTCTCAGCTCCTGCTCGAATTCATCCCAGCTCCTTATCCTACCCTTTCTGATATCCATCAACCCTTTTCTTATCTCCTTTAGCTCCCTTGGATCGCTGAGGATATCTACAGTTTCAACAAGGGCTTCCATAAGCGCTCTCAGGTCTTTTATCTCTTTATATATTGTTTCCAGCGTTATCTTAGCCACATGCAGAATAACACAGGTAGTATAAACTTCTATCTCTATATTTATGAATACTAGCCCTTTCGATTTTGTTCCCTATTAATAAGGTTTATTACTTCCACACCTATCAGAGGGATGGGAGAATGACAACCAAGAAGGAGTTCCTCAGACTTCTGGAGGAGGACAATGAGTTCAGGTTAGCAGTTGCTGGTTTTCTGGGCTACGGTGAGATACTTAAAAGCCTCGAAAAGCACGATAGGAAGTTTGTCATGATACTAAAGCGCCTCAGGGAACATGATAAGAAGTTCACTGAGGTTCTCACTAGGTTAGAAGAACATGACAGGAAGTTTACTGAAGTGCTCACTAGACTAGAGGAACATGATAAGAAGTTCTCAGAAATACTGAATGAGATAAAGCAGTTGAGGGAGGACTTCAAGAGGCTAAGTATGAGAGTGGAGGTCACAATTGAGAGCATGGGGAGGAGATGGGGCGAGGATCTCGAGAGGATGGTGCTCGAGATATTCAAGGAGGCTCTGGAGAAAGGGGAATAGAGCCAAGGAAAGTTGAAAAGATGAGATTTGTCGATGAGGATGGGAAAATAACCGGCATCAGTGGAAGAATAATCGATATAAATTCTATAAAAGATGAGAAATTATATTTAATTGAGGTAAAGTCAAGAGCTGAGCTAGATCATGTCGAAGCCCTTCCCATAAAAGTAGGAGCGATGGAGAAATTCCTCAAGAGGAAGGTGGATAAAATCATTTTAGTTGCCGTGAATGTGGACAGAGAGGCATACAACAGAGCCATTGATCTCGGAATAGATGTTATATGCGGAAATGTGATTGATTTTTGAATTGCCAACAGCAAACAAGTTCTTTAAATTTAGGCAGCTCATCACAGGAAGATGGAGTCCATGAAAATCCTGGTGACAGGAGGGGCTGGCTTCATAGGATCCCATCTTGTAAAAGCCCTTGTTGAAGCCGGATATTCAGTCAGGGTTCTGGATAACCTCTCCACAGGGTCCTTGGAGAACCTGAGAGGACTTTCTCTAGACTTTGTAAAAGGGGATGTGAGGAATTATGACGAGGTCGAAGAAGCTGTCAAGGGCATGGAAGCAGTGGTGCATCTTGCAGCCCTTATAGATGTCTCGGAATCCGTTGAGAAACCTCTTGACTACCTAGAGGTTAATGTAAAGGGGACGTTGAACGTGGCAAGAGCCTCCAGAAATGTTGACACTGTCGTATTCTCATCATCATGTGCTGTCTACGGGGAGCCCGAAAAACTTCCGATTGATGAGGATCACAGGATAAACCCCAAATCGCCATATGCTGCATCAAAGGCCGGAGGGGAGGCATATATAATCAGCTATGCAAATCTCTACGGATACAGACCTGTTATCCTCAGGTTTTTCAATGTTTATGGGCCAAAGCAGTCAAGGGCATATTCAGGAGTGATAACGGAGTTCATCAAAAGGGCGGCAAGAGGAGATCCTCTCATAATATATGGGGATGGAGAGCAGACGAGGGACTTTATTCATGTAAGAGATGCAGTTGATGCAGTTATGAGATCCCTGAAAAGCAATGCAAGTGGGATATACAACATCGGAAGCGGAAAGGCTACGAAGATAAGTGAGCTGGCTTATTTGGTTCTAAAAACAATGAATATAAATGCTTTGCCTGTTTATATGCCCCCGAGGCCCGGGGATATAAGGA
>NZ_RCOS01000118.1:13224-14575 GCF_003947435.1 Candidatus Methanodesulfokora washburnensis | reverse complement strand
ATCTCCATTCTTTTATTCATCTGATCCAAAAGGAGGATTATTACTTCAGTATCGGTCAGCCTCTTCCCCTCTGTAAGCTTTCTAGCTATTCTTTCGGATGCCTGTCTGAGCGCCTCCTCCAGGACAGATGTGATGACAGCCTCTGTCATAGGAAAAACTGATGAGAGAAGAATATAAATATTATGGAGGGAGAGCTGGAAAAGGTCTATGAAAAGCTAATAATAGAGGTATATTCTAAAGATCAATAAAGAGAAGGATTAGTCGCTGATGAAAAAGTAAAGTCAATCAGGGCCGTTTAATTATTGCTCGCTAGAGGTTAAGCATTAGGACCTTATCAGTAATTGAATATGATTATCTGGGGGACTTTACCATCCACTGGCCATATCTGTGAATTTAGACCGTGCTTACATGCTAGAGGAAAACAGGTAGCGTAGTCACTGCCGCTCCTAGGCCAGATAGTGATCTCTTGATCTCTTAAAGGTGAAGTCTTTCTTAACCACTTTATTGACAAGTAGATTCATATTTCTAAATATCTTGTTTTCCCTCCATAGATTTCGGTTAAATGTATTTAAGTAGAACTATCCGAATGCTGTATGGAGTTCAGATACATAGGAGATGTGAAGGTCTCGGCAGTTGGCCTGGGAACGTGGCAGTTCAGCGATGCGTGGGGGGTAACGAGCTATGATGCAGCTAAATCCATTGTTGAAAAGGCCTTAAGCATGGGGATAAATTTCTTTGACACAGCAGCTGTCTATGGCATGGGAATGAGTGAAAAGTTCCTTGGACAGGCCATCAAAGAGCTGGGAGAGAGGGAAAAAGTTGTTATAGCAACCAAGATACCGGGAGAATTTCTATCCAGGCATGATGTCTTCAAGGCAACTAGGAGATCTCTGGAGAGGCTAGGAACGAGTTATATTGATTTAATGCAGGTTCACTGGCCTCCATGCTGGGACAACATCCCGACCTGCGAGTACATGAGGGCTCTTGAGGAGCTAGTCCGCATCGGGGCAATAAGGATGATAGGGCTCAGCGATTTCCCTCCCGAGCTCATAGAATCGGCTTGGTCCTGTCTATCAACTGAGGATATAGTGAGCATTCAGGTGAAGTACAACCTCGTTGAGAGAGATGCTGAGAAGGAGATAATACCATACGCAGAGGCGAACAACATCAGCGTTCTTGCATGGTCTCCTCTGGCCAAGGGAGCTCTTTCAGGTAAGTACACACCGGAAAATCTTCCGAAGTTCAGCGATGTGAGAAGTGGATCTGCTGTTTTCCATCCGGAGAACTTTAAACAGATATATGAAATAGTAAAAATATTGGAAGAAATTGGAGCTAAATATGGGAAGAAGCC
>NZ_RCOS01000118.1:0-12419 GCF_003947435.1 Candidatus Methanodesulfokora washburnensis | reverse complement strand
ACGTGCATGACGAAGGGGTGCCGTGATGAGGGGATATGGGCTTATTCACTGGATAGATCTATCAACAAGAAGCGTTAGAAGCGAACCCGTTCCGGACGAGCTTGCTTGGAACTTCATAGGAGGAAAGGGTCTTGGAGCTAAAATTCTTTATGATTTTACAGATGAGAGGACTGATCCCATCGGGCCTGATAACCTGCTTATATTCTCAATAGGTCCTTTCACCGGAACTGCTGTTCCCTACTCAGGAAAGGGAGCTTTCACCTTCAAATCCCCCTTAACTGGGATAATGGGGGAATCCATAATAGGAGGGACAATAGGAGCTGCAGCCAGATGGACAGGGACAACAGCTCTTGTGATAAAGGGAAAAGCTGAGAAACCTGTTTACATAGCTGTAAGCGAGGATGGGGTTGAGATAAAGGATGCTGATCATTTATGGGGCCTCGATATATACAGGACAGAGGATGAGATAAAGAAGGAGCACAAAAGGTGTTCTGTTGCAGCAATAGGCCCTGCAGGTGAGAATTTAGTGAAGTTTGCAGCGATAGGA
The DNA here is from genome assembly GCF_003947435.1 of Candidatus Methanodesulfokora washburnensis. Lineage (GTDB taxonomy): Archaea > Korarchaeota > Korarchaeia > Korarchaeales > Korarchaeaceae > Methanodesulfokora > Methanodesulfokora washburnensis. The sequence continues at coordinate 11,872 of NZ_RCOS01000118.1, read as the reverse complement.
AACGAGAGGTGGAGACAGGCAGGAAGAGCAGGAGGAGGAGCTGTGATGGGATCAAAGAGGGTCAAGGCCATTGTCATGGAGTATGAAAAACAGAAATGGGATGCCTTTGATAGGGATGCTGTGATAAAGTATTCAGCTGAGGAGATAATTCCGAAGGCAAAGGAGGCATTGAAATCCTATTTTGAGAGGGGAACTCCGGCCATGGTAGAGATAGCTAACGATTGGGGATTCTTCCCGAGCTATTACTGGTCGAGGGGATCTCTTGAGGGATGGGAGGGGATATCCTGGGATTCGATAAAGAGAGAGGTTTTTGTTCATCCAAGAGCTTGCTTCGGATGCCCAACTCCCTGCGGCAGATACTGCAGGGTGAGAGATGGAAGGTACGAGGGGAGCGAGGTCGAGCTTGATTACGAGACCATATACGCAATAGGCGGTCTAAATGCAATAACGGATGTAAAAGCAGTTGTCTGGCTGAACGATCAAGCCGATAGGCTGGGAATGGACACGATAACGCTGGGAAACGTCTTTGGATTTGCAATAGAAGCATACAAGAGGGGGAAGATTGATCCGGGCTTCAAGCTGGACTACGGTGATCCCGAGTCCCTTTATGAGCTGGCTGAGATGATAGCAAGAAGAGAGGGAGTTGGTGATATACTTGCAGAGGGAGTTGCACATGCATCAAGGAAGTTGGGGCTTGAGGATATAGCAGTCCATGTGAAGGGACTTGAACCAGCCGGTTATGATCCCAGAATATTGAAGAGCATGATCCTCTCCTATGGAGTCTCAAGCAGGGGTGCATGCCATCTCAGGATGATGGGCTACTTCCTAGATATAAGGGGAATAGGAGGGGATAGAAACGCTGTAAACGAGGAGAAGACAGTTGCCCTAGCTGAATGGGAGGAGAAATGCGTCTTATGGGATTCTCTTCTTGCGTGCAAGTTCAGCAGGACTGTTATGGAGCCTGAGCAGATGGCCAAATACTACACCTTGATAACTGGAAGGCAGACAACCCCCGGGGACCTAAGAAGGGCAGCAAGGAGGATCATAAACCTCGTGAGGATGTACAATGTAAGGCATGGGATTAGAAGAAAAGATGATAAGCTGCCTAAAAGGCTTCTTAAGGAGACGCTTCAGGGCAAAGAGGAGGGAAGAATAACAGAAGAGGAGCAGGAGAGGTTTCTCAGCCTATACTACAGGATAAGAGGATGGGATGAGGAGGGAGTTCCGAGGCCTGAGACTCTGAGGGAATATGGCTTGAGTTAATTAAAGGTTAAATTTTTTAGCGAAATAAATCCGATCTCACTATGCAAGACGGAAAGATGCTCCATGTACTATCAGTGACGACAATCGCCTCCTTTCTAGCTGGCATAAATGCAAGAATAGTTGTTGTTGGACTTCCCTTAATTGCCCACTTCCTTGGAGCCGATGTTGAACAAGCTCTCTGGTTTACCCAAGCCTATATGCTGGGATCGACGGCAATCCAACTCATAGTCGGAAGACTCAGCGATATCTTCGGGAGAGTGAACCTCTTCTCTCTTGGTTTTGGCTTGTTTTCTATTGCAGCACTTCTTTGTGGCTTTTCATGGAATCCTTTTAATATGATAGCCTTTAGGTTCTTTCAGGGGATAGGAGCAGCTTTTCTCATGAGTCTGAGCCTCACCATAATAGCTGATAATGCACCAAGGGAAAGAGTGGGGACATGGATAGGAGTAAATCAAGTGGCTTTCAGGCTCGGCTCCCTGCTGGGGCTCACACTTGGTGGAGTTATCATAGATTTAATGGGCTGGAGATGGGTCTTCTGGATCTATGTCCCGCTTGGCCTTGTATCAATATTCTGGTCAAAGAGAAGACTTGAGGAGGTTTTCAAACCGAGAGAGAGGCCCAGAATAGATTCTTTCGGTTTTATTACATTCACTATTTCCATCTCGCTTATACTGCTATCCCTGACATATGCTTCTTATCCGAATTCATCAAGGCTTTCCTGGATTCTAGCACTTGCGGGCCTAATAACACTCGCTCTCTTTATCTTGTGGGAGCTTAGATTCCCCTCTCCTGCTCTCGATCTGAGGATCTTCAGAATATGGCAGTTCTCAGGAGGTATTATAGCACAGCTCCTGTATGCCATAGCATTCGGTGCTACCACAATACTGTTAGTGGTATATCTGGAGATAATCAGGGGCCTGAGCCCATCGGATACAGGTCTCCTTCTAATACCATATGAGCTCTCTTTTTTGGTGTTTGGGGTTGCCGGAGGAAAACTGTCCGACAGATATGGTTATGCACCTGTGACAATAATAGGTCTTGCGCTCTCATCGGCATCCCTCTATCTTATGTCAGGGCTTCGGATGGACACACCTCTTTACATTGCAGTCATCTACATGCTCCTTCTTGGGATGGGAACTGGTTTATTCGTCACGCCAAATGCGAGCTCAATAGTGATAAGTGCTCCTCCCGAGAGAAGGGGAGTGGCTTCCTCGATGAGAACCATATCATTTAATCTGGGTTTTGCAATAAGCCTGAATCTGGCGATATTGGTGATGACTCAGTTCATACCATATAGCATAGCATCAAAGCTGATAACAGAGGACTATAGCGGGATTGTGGATGATATAGCAAGGGATCTCCAAAATCTATCTGTTGCATTAAGCCAGACATTTAAAGTTCAATCAATTATTATGGCGGTTGCCATGATCTTCTCCATCTCCAGATCTATGAGAGACTGAGGTTATACTTATATATAACCTAGGTCCACATATATTGTGGAGTCAAGAAGAATTCCCTTGGTCAAGATACTCAAAGGAAGGCTTTTGAGAATAGCTGAACTCCAAGATGCTGTGATCTTGGAGCTATCAAGGAGATTTTACTTTGTCCTTCATGGAGGTCTGGCCGTCTGGAGGGTATATGGAGGGAAAAGATTCTCCCTAGACATAGATATCTATCACGAGGATCCCAGAAAGCTCATGAACATCCCTTTCAAATTCACTAGGAAAAAGCTTACCTCATCGGGAGTCCTTTATTTGAGACTTAAGAATGGTGCTGAGGTTGAACTTGAGGCATCTCCCATGTTCAAGAAGAAGGAGATAATAGAAGCAGATTACTGGCTTGTGGACGGAAGCAGTATTGTCATCAGAACCCTGAAGCAGGAGGAGCTTGTTAGGGAGAAAGTTGAGGCATTCCTAGAGAGAGGTAAGGCTAGAGATCTCTACGATATCTACTACCTTCTGGATCTCTGTGATCCCGCATTGATAAAAGAGGAGATGAAAGTCCTTTCAGAGAAATTGAGAATACCTGATGATTTTTCGGGTCTAAAGGAACTCATTCTGATGGGAGTTCCTCCCAGTTTTGATGCAATAGAGAGGAAGGTGAGGAGATATGCCTCAATATAAGCACTTACAGCTTCTGGAAAAGCTCAGAAGATCCTCATTCTTCACATACAGCTTTGTTGAGCACTCTGTTGGCAGAAACTATGCAAAACTCTTGATACACAGGCTGAAAAAGAGGGGAGAAATAGAGGAGCTTATGAAAGGAGTTTACACCTTCAGAAAGTCTCCTTACATCATTGTAAAGGCAATTCCGATGGCATACATTGGTCTGGGATCTGCAGCATTCCTGCATAACGCTTGGGAACAGGTGACAGCCCTAACTGTTCTTTCGCCAATGGTCTCAAGCTTGATAAAGGGGGGAATGAGAGAGATTGCTGGATACAAAGTATACCTGAGAAGGATCTCTGAGAAGATGTATTTCGGATATGATTACATATTTCTGGATGAAATAGGAGAGTTCGTGAGGGTCAGCGATCCGGAGAAGACGCTGATAGACATTATATATTACAGATATCCCTTCAGAGATGATATAATTCCAAGGCTTGTTGAGCTAGTAGACAAGGAAAAGTTAACGAAATATGCTGATGAGATGAGGAGAAGAGGAGTAAGAAGTTGGAGATCTATAACCAGCTATCTTGAAAAGCTATAATTTCACAATTTGCTTTTGTAGCTGCTTAAGTGCTCTTCTGAGGATTTAGCAGATCAAAGAACCATCTCAGCACCTCAGCGGAGACCTTTCCCTGTATCTTTCCCAAGGCCCTTGCCTCTACTTCCGATACGTACTCATCTGTGAATCTGGGATCAAGTGATATCAGGGAATCCACCATATCGAGAGCAAATGGAAGACCTGTTGCCTCATTAAAGAAGTTTCTCTGCCCCAGAAGGGTCCTGAGATCCTCAAAGGGAACTGTGACAGGATACTCTATTTCACAGACAGGAGCATCAAGATGGCTCTTTACCTGCATCCTTCTCAGCTTTTTCACAGCATTCTCCCCTATTCCCATCACTCTGTATGGTTCATATGCCCTATCTCTGGCTATTTTCAGTGGATCCTCATCCCATATCCCTCTGTGGGCCATGTAAGCTAGCTGTGTGTAGACATAAACGGGATCATCCCCTGTTATCCTCTCATACCTGAGGAGAGTGCCCTCGGGCATAATAGCTGACAGAAGAAGTTTGTCTATTATTGTCACAGGACTTTCAGCTTTTCCGACAAGATCCCTGTTTTTCAGAGCAAGAAATCCACCTATTGCCCTTGTATGACTTCTCTTTATCACTCCTATAACTCTTCCGCTCCTCAAAAGCTCCTCTGTCAATTTCAGTGTCCTGTTGAAGAGATCCCTCTCATTGTCCCCGAAGAGGCCCTGTTTTCTCATCCCGAGCGCCGAGTAGACAAAACCATAGAAGCTTCCATCTATTATCAAAAAGCCATCCTTAACCTCGTCTAGGAGATCAACTGCCATCTTTCTCTCAGAATATGTGGAAAGGAGGGAGAAGAAGTATCTGCTGACATCTTGGGAGAATGCCTGTTTTCTCTTGAACTGTCCTGCTTGATACTTCTCATCCACCCTTTTTCCTCCAAGCAGAACCACAGCTCCAACAGAGAATACACCATACCTGACCCCAAGCCTCTCGCTCAGCCTAGGAGATCTTGATCCATCGACAGCTGCTACCTTCACCTTCTTGTCGCTGAAGCCGAGCTCCTCTATATTTGATAGTATAAAACTTTTTAAATCTGAAATTAACTGCTGAAGCTTAATCACAGCATCGACTATTCTATCGGATTCCCTCTCAGCCTCCTCAAAGAACTTGTACTGCAGGTCATGAGGAAGCTTGAGCCACTCAATTTCCTCCATCATCTCACCTCAAATGTTATGAGGAGAGGTATTGGGCTGGGGTTCATTATACCAGCAAAGTAGAACCTACCATCCTCCAGATTGAGCAGGTATTCGGGAGTTATCCCAAACGGGCCAAGCCAGTCCTTTGCTCCTCCTTCTCCAGCTGCATCAAGAGGATGAAGCCTTCCATAGAAGTTCGTGTTCAGATTTCTCCTCACAGCTGCGTTTATCCCTATCTCCCCCGCTATCCCCTGGGCTATTAGTGTGAGGTTCAGATCATGCTTTCTGCCCAGAGCTGCAAGGTTTTTTATCGCCTCAGTTGTCTCGATCTGCATTCCCTCAGGCTTGAAAGGACAGTACTGAGGTGCCTCATCTATAACAAGTGCCATCTTCAAATCCATTCCTCCTATCATCATCCTCTGCAGCTCTGATGAGAGGCTCAGGAAGAAGCTCAGCTTTGAGTTGCTTGAGAATCCGGACATATCAACAACTATAGGGTTCTCCTTCCTCTCAATCAGCTTTTCCACATGCATTGTTCCCATGAGAGGAGTTATATGCTCAGGCTTTAACCTCCTGAAAACTCTGTTTGCAGCCCTGAGTGCTGAGTTCCTCCAATCATCCCTCTTTATCTCCTCTAAATGGTTATATACGAACTTCTTCAGCTCCTCGTATACGGATGAGGGCTCTCTTCCCCTCACCTTTTCCTCCCATCCCATGACATACTCATCAAATGCGTCCTTAACATTGTCGTTCCTGCCGAAGCCCTCCGTTATCTTCGAGAAGTACTCCATTATGGAGAGCTCATCCTGGGCTATCTCTGATATGTGCACGCTCTCGAAATAGGGAGAGTAGTCCTCACCGCTCCAATCCAAAACAATTACTTTGTACCCGTTATTCATGTAAAAAGGTATGAGAACATGCCTAGTGAACCAGGATTTTCCTGTTCCAGTTGCCCCAAATACTCCAACATGGTAGGGGATATACTGGGCATCTGCAGGAACCTTCCAAGAGGGATGACCGTCGAGATGAGCATCAAGCCATCCAAGCCTCTTGGCTGATGGTGCTATGTACTTCTCAAGGGGGTTTTCATTCTCATCAAAGAGGTAAACTGGGGATCTTGGTGCTATTATCCTCCTGTTAGCCCTTATTTTTCCCTCATCAACAGATCCTATTATGGAAATATTGAATGAAAAAACTTCTCTTGACCCAGATGGCTCCCCTCCGTACTTCATATAGGCTATATCAGGCCTGTACCTCGATATGTTCAGAAGCTCGTTCTTGCCCAAACCCCTCCTGAGAACCCCTATCACGCTTCCTATTTTCTTCTCCCCTCCGTTTTCTATCAGAACTATCTCCTCTGAGCATACCTCCTTTTCAGCTTCTTTAACCAGAATTACTGTTGCAGATGTATCGGTTGCCTCATCGGCAACCCTTCCTATGAACCTCATATTCAACAAAGTCGAGGATTAATAAAAAGGTCTTCTCGCCTAAGGAAATTGGATAATTTACACAAATAAAAAACATTTTAAGAAACGCCATAGTAAATGTTAGATAGAAGCAGCTTTGTTATTCCATAGGTAGAGAAGAAGAGCTGCTATCGACTTCATGTCCTCCCTGAACTCCGACAGATACTCCTCCGGGCGGAGGATGACGGTCATCAAGTACTCCCCTTTCTCAGGCCTCTGTCCCTCAAACACAAGATCCTCTGCCACAAAGATGTGCATGTGCTCATCACTGTATCCCGGAGCTACATATGCCGATGCTATCTCTTTCAGCTTTCCAGCTCTATATCCAGTTTCCTCCCTCAGCTCCCTAGCTGCTGCATCAACAGGCTTCTCTCCTTCCTCAACCTTTCCAGCTGGAAGCTCAACAATCCATCTTGCTATGGGAGCTCTCCACTGTCTCACAAAGACTATTCTTTTATCATCGAGCACGGGAACCACGACAACAGCCTTTCCAAATGATACAAGGTCTTTCACAATCCCTCCTGAGAGTATTCTCCTGTACAGCTTCACCCTTCTTCCAGCGCAGATAAATTCATCCCTCTCAACTCTGGGCTCCATAATTTTCCCTTGCACTTCATCAGACCCTAACAAATCCAGCTAGAGTCCAAGCATATTTTATGGCCTCGGCTATCAGAACTGATACAAGAGATCCTCTCATGCTTTTTCCAATGCCAGATCTGAATAGCTGGTATATCAGATATGCCTCCCAAGGAAGGAAGACTATATCTATAAGCAGATCGGCATAGTTGGGTGAAGGTGTTCCGGAGGGAGCTCCTCCTCTTAGATCAAGAGTTATCTCCCTTACAGGAGATAGAAGAGAGGCTATCATCTTGAATATCTCGGAAAATATACTAGGAATCCCTATTATTCCCATTGCTGTCAGAACAGATGAGATCTTTGCCTTCATGAGCCCTATTATCCATATTATCACTGCTCCCATAGCGTAAACTATTGGAACCACTAACAGCGCTATAACAGCTATTATCGCTGGATTTGTCGATAGTTGAATTGCATACTCCATGAAAGATCTCATTTCCTCTGTCAGATTTTCAGGCCAGATTATGCTGATCTTCACTCTTGTGTATGCTATATATGATGATAATGCACTAAGAGCGGCTATTATCGAGATCATTACAATGAAGAAAAGAGGTCTTGGCCTCTCCACTATCTTTTTCATCATATCTCCTGTGTTTGAAAATGCTGCTTTTACATATTCTCCGAAGCTGTACCTCTCTGGCTCCTTTAAAATCTCTGCTTCTGGAACATTGGCCATAAAACTGAATGCATTGACCAAAATATAAATGTTCTGCTGGAAATTCATCAACACAACCGACCAGATCTGATCATCCTGTATCTCTCATATATCATCTCCTCACCTGAAAACTCCACATTTATCCTTCTTCCGTAGCTGAGAGTGTAGAACCTAGAATGATCCTCCGATATTTCAATCGGGATTAGCGGGAAAGATGACTCGGTGTACCTATCTCTGTGCTCAAGGTATAGAAGACCTCCTCTCTTCCTGATACATATTCTATAGCATCCTCTGTACGTTTCGTAAATCCCCTGAAGCCTCTCCATTATCTCATCCTCCTTTATGAACCTCAACTTCATGGGATCCTCGCCCATGGCCACAGCTAATGCGTACATGCCGATGAAAGAGGGAGGATAACCCGAGGAGTTGCACATGACAGCGACTCCGATTCTCTCTTCTGGAACATAGCCCATAAAGGCTGTATGCACAAGAACCGAGCCGCTATGAAACACCATCTTTCTCTCAAGGAAATTATCCGTTACCATCAGACCATATCCGTATCCATCATCACCAAAAAGCTTATCAGGCACATCTGCATGCTTTCTCTCCATCAGCTCTATTGATTCCCTCGATAAAATTCCTTCTCCCCTGTTTATGTACATCTGGATATAGTTTGCCATGTCGATAGGGTTGCTAAGAATTCCCCCATCTGATGTTATCCCGTAAGGGAACCTTGATCTTATGCATCTCATCTTCCTGTCAACTATGTAAGAAGATGCTACATCAGGATCGTTTGGTGCATCAAAGTAAGTCCTGTCCATTTTTAGAGGTACTAATATGTTTTTCCTCACATAATCCTCATATTTCATCCCGCTAGCCCTCTCTATCACTCTTCCAAGGAGGACATACCCCTCGTTTAGATAAAAGAACCTCTCTCCCGGCCTTGAGACAGCCCAGCTCTCAGATCCTCTCAAAAACACAGCTATATCATCTGCTGAGGCAGCTGGAAACCATGTTGAATCCAGCTCAAGTGCTCCTTTTATGAACGCTTCTGCATATCCAAGGGCCGGGATCCCGCTTGTGTGAGTTAGAAGATGCTTTATCCTTATTGGTTCTCCAAGAGGCCTCACATCAACTGGAACATACTTGCTCACCTCGTCTTCAAGCGATACCCTGCCCTCCTCCACAAGTTTCATCACAGAAAGGGCTGTGAAGGATTTTGTTATTGATCCTATTCCATAAACAGTTCTGTTTGTTGCCGGAAGACCTTTTTCCACATCTCTAAAACCAAATCCCTTGGAATAAATTCCTCTCTCCGATACCAAGGATATGCTGAGCCCGGGAATCTTGGAAAGGGACATCTTCCTCTGGATGAACTCCTCAAGGCTGGAGAGATCGGGCATCTGACTTTCAGATTCAATACCTTAAAAACTTTAGACAAAATTATAAAAAGTTAGATTAAAAACTATTAAATTTGAAATTTTCATAGCTGAGAACATCATCTACATCCCATACCTCAGCTTTCTCCGGCTCTTTTGGCAGATCCTCCTTCCTTGGGACGAAAATAATTCTTTTGCATGGAAATCTTGCTAATTTCTCCTCCATCGATCTGAGCTCACTCTCCTCAATGCTTCTCCTCCATTTCACCTCCACCACAGCAATAAGCTTCCTGAAATCTGTCAGAGCTATGTCTACCTCATAATCCCTCTCCACTATTTTCTCATACCAGAGACCCATTGTCCTTGAGAGCAGCTTCGCAACAAACTGCTCGACATAATGAGGTATTCTCTCAACTAGAACCTTCTCAGCCTGATCCTCCTGAAACTCCCTTTCACTAATCCCATATTTTGCATCAAGATAGTAGTAGTAATCTATTACTGGAGAGACGTTCCTGTAGTAGTACTTATTTTTTCCATAAAGTTTCACCTTCTCCAGTATTCCAATGCCCTCCAATATCCTCAGGTAAGGATGCACAAGGCTCGGATCCTGCGCTGGAATTAGCTTGAGCGAATAGAGCTGAGATGCTATCTCTGTTGAAACCTGTTTTCCATCAGCCACAGCCTTTAGTATGCCATCATACACACGAGAGTACATCCTCTCTTCTTCTGTGAATATCTCACCTATCAAGGATGGGACTGTAAGCTTGACTGTGCTGGGAAGGGCTTTGAAGAAGTCCTCAGCTCTCTCCCAAGTCGGAATCAGCCACGGCTCCCTTAGAAATATGGAATACTCCACTAGTTTTTTCTTATCCCTTATCTTATCCCTTAAGTTTATCAGGATATCTCTTTCATCTATTAAACCCATTTTGAAATCCGAGAAAAGCCCCAGAATTGGAGAGCTTTTTCCAATTAGTTCCTTTGTTAGCCATAGAGTTGATGATATTGTGATTAACCTTCCTCTTACCCCTGCCTTGTGAAGCAAGTCGAGGAACTCCTCTGGAAGGCGCTGTATCTCATCGATGACAACTGTCTCATCCCTTTCTAGGCACTGAATTGACTCCCTTTTAAAGCTCTCATAGCTCAAGGTGGAGTCATCTGCAAATATAGATCCACTTCTGCCGATGAAATAATATCTGTCATAGCTTATAGAGCTTCTAATGAAGTAGCTCTTTCCAACTTTCCTCCTTCCATAAACAAGGATCCATTTTCCTGTGTTTCTAAGTCTCTTCAGATCACTAAATCTGGTTATACTAACCATAATTAGTCTAATAATGGTTAGGGTTATAAGCTTTTTCTCATTTCGCTATTTTCATATATCCCGATTTAATGACTTCAGCTTTTTTATGCTCTCAGCTTGCTGAAAGAGGATGGGACTTCCAATTCCGGGAGGAGAGTTCAGGGAGTTTCGGACGCCGGCCACCACATGGCTGATATTGATAAACACTATCGTTTACCTTCTCACAAGCTATGAGAATTTCTTCATCTCGATATCGGACAGATGGGTTGGAGCAGGAGCCTTCATACCAGCTATGATAACAAGGCCTGATCAAGCGTACAGGCTCATAACATCCATGTTTCTGCATGCAAACTTAGTGCATATATTCTTCAACATGCTCTTCCTATACAACTTCGGAAAGCCTGTTGAGGCAGCTATGGGAAGCTCCAGATACCTAATTCTTTACTTTCTCAGCGGCTTTTTATCCGAGGTATTCCACACAGCTTTCGTACCAATTGAAGGGGCATTCTCCGCATTAATTCCTGCATTGGGGGCGAGCGGGGCTATAAGCGGCATACTTGGTGCATATTTATTGATGTTTCCGGGAACTAGGCTAAGGATGTGCTTTCTCTACTTCTTCTTTCCCCTCTGCTTTACGATGAGATCTGCTGCTTACCTTATATTCTGGTTTGCACTTCAGATATTCCAAGGATATATGGGAGAAAGCGCTGGTGTAGCAGTCTTTGCGCATGCCGGAGGTTTCATAGGAGGAGTGGCGCTGCTCCCGTTGTTTGTATCTGAGGGAAGGCTTCAGCTTCTCAGGGCATATTCCTCCATGAGCAGCTTCTTTTACAGAGTTTTCTTCTTCAAACCGGGATTAAGCGCCCCATCTAAGATAGTTATAGCCCTTCTGATAGGGATTGTGGCTGCTGGAGCTGTCTATTCAGCTGTTTATGCAGGAAAAACTGGAGAGATAAGCAAAATACTGAACTTCAGCGTGGAAAGTGAAGGTTTAAATGAATCAGAGAGCATAAACATCCAGCTTCAGGGGAACAGGATTCGCATAGCTCCTATTGCTAGCGACAGTGTTAGAGTTGTTGTAAACAGGCTGAGAGCAGCTGGTCTTATCTACAGCTGGGAGAACAGGGGAAAAACAGCTATAATAGATAGACAGACCACAGGAACTGTGAACAACATACCAGTGAGGATCTACATAAGGGCTTCGCTCAGCTTCGATGAAAATGGTATTATTGAGTCCGGAGGAGGATACATTTCAACAGAGGTCCTCAGGTGTGATCA
>NZ_RCOS01000125.1 GCF_003947435.1 Candidatus Methanodesulfokora washburnensis | reverse complement strand
GATGACTTGGAAGACAGCTGTTGTGGACATACCCTATGGAGGTGCTAAAGGAGGGGTAAGGGTTGATCCAACTAAGCTCAGCAAGGCTGAGCTTGAGAGATTGACTAGGAGATATGCTTATGCCATAACTCCTATAATAGGGGTTGACATCGATATACCGGCACCAGACGTCAACACAAATCCACAGATAATGGCCTGGATAATGGATACGTACAGCATGATAAAGGGATATCCTGAGCCAGGTGTGATAACAGGGAAGCCTCTTGAGATAGGGGGAAGCGAGGGAAGGGAGGAAGCTACAGCAAGAGGGTTGCAGTATGTGACAGAGGAGGTAATAAGAGTGATGAAGATCGATCCAAAGAAGGTGAAGGTAGCTGTACAGGGATATGGAAAAGTTGGATACTTCGTAGCTAAGTTCATGCATGAGCTTGGAATGAAGGTCGTCGCTGTGAGCGATATAACGGGAGCTATATACAACCCAGATGGCCTTGATCCCGACAAGGTCTTGGAGCACCTACAGAGGACAGGAGCAATTCCTGGCTTTCCAGGCTCCACTACCTTGGATAAGGATCCAGTTAAGGCGAATGAAAAGCTGTTAGAGCTAGATGTAGATATCCTCATACCCGCTGCTGTGGAGAACGTGATAACGGATAAGAATGCCGATAACATAAAGGCAAAGCTTATAGTGGAGGCTGCAAATGGCCCAACAACACCTGAAGCTGATGATATACTGCATGAAAGAGGTATAACAGTAATGCCGGACATACTCTCAAATGCGGGTGGTGTGACAGTAAGCTACTACGAGTGGATCCAGGCAAGAACTAGGGAGTGGTGGGACATAGAGACCGTGAGGAAGAAGCTCAAGGCTAGGATGGCAAAGTCATTCAACGATGTGTACAACATGCACAAGGAGCTAAAGGTCGATATGAGAACTGCAGCTCTAGCTCTTGCAGTGAAGAGAGTTGTAAGGGCCATGGAGCTGAGGGGCATCTGGCCCTAAAACTTTTTATTCTTCCTTCTCTCCCTTTTTTATGCTTTACCTCTCCAGAAAAGATGTGGAATCCCTTGGAATAAGCATGAAGGAGATAATATCCGTTGTGGAGGCTGGGCTGAGGGAGAAGGGTTATGGAATGGTGGAAATGCCCCCTAAGCCGGGAATACATCCTAGACCTGATTCGTTCATACACGCAATGCCAGCTTATTTGAAAGGGATGGATCTAGCAGGGATTAAATGGGTGGCAGGATATCCAGAGAACAGGAAAAAAGGACTTCCATACATAACAGGCCTTTTCATACTTAACGATCCAGATACAGGTATCCCGCTGAGCGTCATGGATGCATCTTGGATAACTGCAATGAGAACAGGTGCTGTAACAGCTATATCCGCAAAATATCTTGCCAGAAAGGAGTCCAAAACCCTAGGAATAATAGGATGTGGTGTTCAGGGAAGAAGCAATGCTGAAGCGCTTTCTGCAATTTTCGACCTGAGCGAGATAAGGGCATATGATGTAAACCCGGATGCAGCAGAAAAGTATCGGAAAGAGATTAAATTCAAGCTTGGAATCGATGTAAATGTGATGAAATCTCCTAGGGAAGTAGTGGAGGGATCTGACATAGTGGTAACGGCAGGCCCCATATTAAAGGATCCAAAACCGGTTATAGAAGCCGAATGGTTCAAGAACGGGGGATTTGCTGCGCCGCTGGATTTCGACTCCTACTGGAAACCCAGTGCGATGCACTCCATGGACAAATTTGTAACGGATGATAAAAATCAATTAATGTATTATAAAAGTATAGGTTACTTTAGGGAAATACCTGAAGTTTACGCTGAACTGGATGAGATAGTGGTGGGGAAAAAGCCGGGAAGAGAAAGCGATTCCGAGAGGATTATGGCGATGAACCTAGGCTTGGCAATACATGATGTGGTGGTGGCAGATCTAATATACAGAAAGGCTAGAGAAATGGGAATTGGAACGGAACTTGAGCTTTAAGAGATAACACAAGCGGTCCATCCACAGTCAAGGCATTTTACACAATCCTCCTCATATATCAATCTATCGCTCCCGCACTCAGGGCATTTTTCCACATTATTCTTCACCACTGGAGTAGGCAGAACCATTTTCACCTCTTTTTTCTGCCTTCCCATCGAGGGCATCTCGATTCCCAGCTCCTTCATGATATCCAAGGTTCTGTTCTCTATTGACATCACATATTCCCCTTTTCTCTGGGATGGTGTCACCAAGACCTGTGCAGCCTTAGATCCATCTCTGTATATGGTCACTCCTTTCGCCCCCAGCTTGTAAGCAAATAGATATGCCTTCTCGACATCCTCGACAGTCACCCAAGAGGGCATGTTTATCGTCTTGCTCACAGCAGCACAGATCCACTTAGCTATCTCAGCCTCAGCTCTGACGTGATCCCACCAAGGTATATCGTAGGCCACCAGGAAAACCCTTTTCAGATCCTCATCTATATCAAGTCCCTGAAGAGATCCGCCATTATCTGCTATTTTCTTCATCAAGGAATCATTGTACATGCCTCTTCTCTTCAACTGTCTTTTCAACTCCTCATCGACATAAAAGAACTCTCCTGCTGTCACCTTTTTCTCATATACGAGTGCAAATTGAGGCTCAATTCCACTGGATACATCTGCTATCATGGATATAGAGCCTGTTGGGGCTATTGTTGTCACCTCAGCATTTCTTATGCCATTTCTCACCTTCTCTGCCAAGGATTGCCAATCGAGAGTCCACCATTCTCTGTGATAAAATCCCTCCACTGGCATATCTCCCTTCACATATCCAGATTTTTCAAAAAGCGGGAAAGGTCCTCTTTCCTGAGCTAATTCTGCGGATTCCTCCATTGCATAATATGTTAAGGTCTCGGCAATCCTCCTCATGAAGGAGAAGCCCTCCTCACTGTTATATGGTATGCCCAGTGCATAGAGGGTATCTGCAAGCCCCATAACCCCCAATCCTATCTTTCTGCTCATCTTAGTCTTCTCCTCTATCTCCTTCACCGGGAACTTGTTCACATCTATTATGTTGTCCAAGAACTTAGTAGCCAATTTTATGTCCTTAGAGAACTCATCCCAGTTGAAATGAGCTCCCTTCTCATTGTAATCTATATAGTAGTAGAGATTTATGCTTCCTAAATTGCAGGACTCATGAGGATACAGGGGCTCCTCCCCGCATGGGTTCGTTGATTTTATGTCTCCTAAAGCCTCTCTCAATATGTTTCTCCTGTTTATGTTATCGGCAAATAAAACACCAGGATCCCCTGTTTTCCATGCCATCTCAGCTATTCTTCTAAAGAGCTCTCTTGGGTTTATAGTCCCCCATACTTCTCCATTTCTAGGATTTATCAGCGGATATGGCTCATTCTTCTCATAGTACTGCCAGAATTCCTCTGTTATCATCACAGAGATGTTGAAGTTCTCATATTTTCCAGGTTTGGATTTACATTCTATGAATTTAAGTATGTCAGGGTGCCAGACCTCAAGTATTCCCATGTTGGCTCCTCTTCTCCTGCCTCCCTGCTTTACAACATCCGTTATAACATCTATTATCCTCATGAAGGAGACAGGTCCGCTCGATCTTCCTCCAGTTGACATAACTATGTCCCCTTCTGGCCTGAGTTTTGAGTAGTTTATCCCTATACCTCCTCCGCTTTGGAATATCTTGGATGCCTCGACTGCCGCTTTCATTATAGAGTCCAAACTGTCCTCCATATCTAGGACAAAGCATGCAGAAAGCTGAGAAAGTCTAGTTCCTGCGTTAAATAATGTTGGAGAGTTGGGCAGGAATCTCAACTCAGCCATCAACGAGAAATATTTCCTGAAGTCCTCTATATGATCGTTAAACTCCCCTGAAATAAGCATATTCCAGAACTCAGACCAGCTTATTCTCATCTTCCCAGCTGAATTAAGCTCATCATAGAGGCTCTTCATCCTCTCTAAGTGGTACTTGTTCCACTTGAACTCATCCCCCAATCCGACTTTTCCATCCCACTCATCTGGATTGAACTCCTCCTTCTCATGTATTTTTTCTCCTCCACTCTTGTTGAAAATTCTTTTATCGTACAAGATATCCGGTATAACCACAAGAGCTGCGACTCTCGTGAACATTCCCTTTGGATCCTCCAGAAGCTTTCCATCAGGCCCTTTCTGCAGGTATCTGTTCACTAGAAGCCTTATTGCATTGAGAGATAATTTCTTATCAACATCATCCACGTAATCCTTGCCTAGAAGGAGCATTTTCTCCCTTCTTATGTTCTCCCTCTCCTTTCTGTACAATATGTATCCCTTGGCCACCTGATACAAACCGTACTTCACCAAGCTAAGCTCCACGATATCCTGTATCTCCTCCACATGAGGCGGATTCTCATCGCTGTATCTTTCCTCTATGATTTTCAGCACGTATGAGACTGCTTTCTCCAAAGCCTTCTCATCATAGTATCCGACATCAAGCATAGCAGCTTTTATAGCTCTTCTTATTCTTTCCACGTCGAATGGGACTTTTCTTCCATCCCGTTTTATCACATAATTTACCTTGAATGTCATCAAGAAATTGCATGCTATATCCCTCTATAAACTCTTCTATTTCCTTTCAGCTCCGGATTTTCTCTAGTCTATCTCATTGCCGGAAATAGCTTTTTTATCCCGACTAGATCGTTGAATGAGGTCTACTTGCTTGAGAAGAAGGATAAATTATGCTAGCTTCTTGGAAAGGGGTCCTTGATTGTCATATGTAATAATTTCGCCCTTTCAAGGAAGAAAGAAGGATTGATAGATTGCAGTTGCAGTAAAGAAGATAATTTCAAGAGATAATGATGAGAGAGATTCACGCTAAAAGATAAACAGAAGAAAGATAACAGTACTGAAATTTATCTTCTGATAACCTCTTTAAAGCAGCTCAGGAATATAAAAGGCTTTTAGACAAAATTAAGAGATCTAATGCCTCCTCTCCAAAGAACAATCTTTGCAGCCAGTTCCTCAGGAGTATCTGCATAGAATACTGGACCCGTTTTTCTCTCGTCAAATGCGTCTGGAAATGCTTTCTCAAGTTTATCTGTTGTTCTTCCCGTATTCCTCAGAATAAACACAGGCTTTCCATAAGAGTAGGCCATTAAAGCTTCTATAACTGTCCCAACTTCTCCCCCTAGAACTGCCAGAACATCAGAACTTCTCACTAGAATGACGCTTCTCCCCTTGTAATCCAAGCCTGTATCTATCTTTATGAAATTATCATCCTCAGGTACTCTTTCCAACGGGTCATGTGGTAGGAAGAAGATAACTTGAAGCCCTCTTCTCCTTGCAGCTTCTGCTACATCCCTCATAAGCCCCCAATATCCTCCAAGAAGAATTCTTACATCTGAAGGAAGTGCCTCAACAAATCTCCTTGCTCTTTCCGGATCAGATCCAGAGCCGTGAGCTGCTACTCCAACATGGAACTTCATAGCAGAAAGAGGATAGAAGAGTTATAAAAGGCTCCTCATTGAGATCTTGATGGGATACAAAGCATACTTTGTTGACATGGATGGAGTGATCTGGGTCGGCAGTAAGATAATAGAGGAAGCTGTCAGGGCTGTAAACATCCTACATGAGAGGGAAAAAATAGTGATATTCCTCACAAATAACTCCACAAGGAGCAGAACTAGCTATGTCAAAGCTCTCTCAGATGCAGGGATAAAGTGGGCTTCAGAGAGGCACGTGGTGAGCAGTAGCTACGCCACAGCGCTGTACTTGAAGAAGCTATATGGAGGAGGAAAGGCATATGTTGTGGGGGAAAGTGGACTCATGGAGGAGTTAATCTCTCAGGGATTTGAGATAGCCGAGCCTGAGGATTGCTGGGATAAGGTGGATTTTGTAGTAGTTGGGATGGACAGAAAGTTCGATTATGAAAAGCTGTGGAATGCGATGACTGCTGTGAGAAATGGTGCTGTTTACATTGCAACAAACATGGACCCAACATTTCCCTCTGAGAGGGGGCTTGCTCCCGGAGCAGGTGCGATAGTAGCAGCGATATCGACAGGAGCTGGAAAAAGCCCTGATATTGTTGTCGGTAAGCCCAGCAGGATAATGTTCGACATAGCTGTTGAGATAGCTGGAACTTCCAATGCGCTGGTGATAGGAGATAGGCTTGACACCGATATAGTAGGAGCGAAATCTGCTGGCTTGGACTCCCTTCTTGTGCTCACTGGTGTCACTAAGCCGGATGATCTGAAGAAATCTGATGTAAAGCCGAACTACGTTCTAAACAGTCTTATTGATATATTGAATATAATTTAGATATTTCTAGAATGACATTATATAACTTGTTTAACATCCTTACCTCCATGAAAAATGAAAAGATCCAGTACATCCCTCTCATCTTCTCCAGCGAGAAGAGGATTCACCTTATCCCCAACTTCCGATGCTACTTGACACTATCTCAAAATCCTCATACTTTATTTCCTTCAGGACGACGAGAACATTACTCTCATAGACCTCATCATCCGGACTTGAAAGTGAAATAACCCTCACTAACCTATCCGAGAGGGCATCAGCTAATTTCCTTGCAAAAACCATATCCTCTCCATTCCATGAGCTTCTTACTCTCTTATAGGTCATGAAGAGATCATCTCCATGGCTATCAGAGGTATGCAGGGGATCACACCAAGAGATAAAAAGTTTCACATTAGCTTTTAAATTCCCCACATTATGTTCACTATGCCTTTGCTGGAGCTCTACATATCCTATGACGATCTATCTTCTGAAGTAATAGAGATGATGGATGAAATAAAGAGAGCAGCGAGAAAAGCTGGATATACGCTTGCTGTAAGGAGGATAGAGCAGCCAGGGGATGATGTCATAATTAAGGCAGCTCTAACAGGGGTAAAAAGTGCCCCAGCTGTTAGAATAGGGGAGAAGGTGATCTTAGGGAGGGAAGCTATGGAGTTTCTGATGAATCTGGTGAAGGAGGGAAAAGTGGATCTCTAATTTCCGTTTCTGAGGTCAATTCCCATTTTGCTGATCTCTGGTCTGTTACTTTGGCTTTTAAATAACTAGGGAAGGCCATCTCTTCCTTCCGCTACTACATCTGCCCTCAATAGCTATCTTCTCGCCGCAGAACTTGCACCTGTTGTCCTCTGTGAGATTGCACTCCTCTATATCAAACCCGTATCTTATTATGACAGGCTTTTTGCAGCTTGGACAGTACGTGTTTTCTCCGGGATCTCCAGGGACATTTCCGCTGTACACGTAGCGAAGCCCCTCCTCAACAGCTATATCCCTAGCTCTCCTTATTGTGGCCACAGGAGTTGAGTGAATCTTCATCCTGTAAGCAGGGTAATACCTTGAGAAATGGACTGGAGTATCAGGGCCTAGTTTATCAAAAACCCACTTTGAAAAAGCTCTTATCTCCTCCTCGCTGTCATTCAAAGTTGGTATTATCAAATATGTGAGCTCAACGTGCTTTTTCTCATCTTTCAATCTTTCAACAGTCTCTAGAACAGGCTTTATGCTTGGAGCTTTTGCCACGTCTCTGTAAAATCTGTCTGTGAAGGCCTTTACATCCACATTAGCTGCATCTATATAGTTTTTCAGTAAATCAAATGATTCCTCGCTCCAGTATCCATTTGTGACGCTCAGATTCAGAATTCCCTCCTGTTTTGCCAGCTTTGCCGTGTCAAGCACCCACTCTATGCTGACTATAGTCGGCTCATTGTACGTATAGGCTATGCTTCTTGCCTCCAACTCCTTTGCCTGTTTAACTGCATCCTCAGGGCTCAAAGGAATTAGCCAGGAGAACTTCTCAGGATCGGCTTGAGAGATCTGCCAGTTCTGGCAGTGCTCGCATTTTAGATTGCATCCAACTGTTCCTATGCTGTATGCCCATGATCCTGGCCAGAAGTTGAAAAAAGGCTTCTTTTCTATTGGATCAAGTGCCACAGAGCTGACAAATCCATAATTTACCTCATATATCTTTCCATCTACATTTATCTTGCTCTTGCAGAGACCCTTAAATCCCTCAGGTATTATGCACTTTCTTGGGCATGCAAGGCACTGAACTTTGTCATCCACCTTCCTCTGAAGCCTTAGTTCAACCCTCCCCTTTTTCATGCGGCCTCCTCCTTAATTTTCTCCTCCTTAATCTCCTTCAGCTGTGATTTGTACATCTGTATTATCTCATCCTCAGTTGTGGCATCCTCAGGCCCCTTATCATCTCTCCATCTTCCAGTGAACCTTGGAAATCTTATTGCAAGTCCGGATCCCTTTCTTATTGAGTTAAAACCGCATGTGTGCACAGGGCTTAGCGTTATCTCATCTCCTATCACCTCGAGCACTATCTTCGGCTGGAACCACACATCTGCCTCTATCTTGCTCTCAACACTAGGATCCTTTACCTCAGTTACGTACGGCTTAAATATCTCCGGTAGTCTGCCCAGATCCTCATCCGTGAAGCCAGATCCCATCTTACAAACTGTCTTGTACTTGTCCTCCTTTGGATCATATACTGCCATGAGAAGGGCACCATAAGTTCCAGCTCTCTTCCCTCTCCCCATGAAAGCTCCCACTGCGACGAGATCAACGGGTTCTATCATCTTGCTTATGTAGCTCCTCTTCAGCTTTATCCAATTCCATCCCCTTGTCCCAGCTTGATATCTTGAATTTGGATCCTTTATAACTAATCCCTCCATTCCCTTCTCAACAGCTTCCTCAAAGAATGCCTCTAGCTCCTGCAAATTGCTGTCTATCTCCCTGTAGACCACCTCTCTTATGTTCCCCTCCTTTGGAACTATGCTCTCCAGTATCTTCCTTCTCTCCCTTAACGGGAGATTTATGAGGCTTTTTCCATCCAGATAGAGTATATCGAATACATAGGTGACAGCTGGATACTGTTCCATTGCCTCCTCGACTCCATACTTTCTCCTTCTATGCATTAACTCTTGGAAGGGAAGTATCTCTCCAGTATCTGGATTGACAGCAACAGTTTCAGAGTCAAGGATCATATCCCTTCCCACAAAGGTTTTTAAGGCATCTCTGACATCTGGGTAAGGAGCGGTTATGTCCTCAAGCCTCCTTGAGAATAGCTTAACTCTTCCATCCTTCCATATGTGAATCTGCATCCTCTCCCCATCATACTTGTGCTCAGCATACATTTTCGGTATTCTCTCAATAACTTCCTCGGCAGATTTCACCCTTTGAGCTAGCATCGGCCTTATTGGAACCCCCAAAGTAACATCTATCTCCTCCAGACCTTTCTCCTTCTTCTCAGCGACAGCTCTAGCTATCCTTCCTATATCTGGGTATATGTTGTATTTCTCCTCAAGAAGACTCCTCCTCTCCCTTGAGCCTAAATAAGCTTCAGCAAGGGCATCGAGCAGGGTCATATCCTGAACTCCAAGTCTAAGCCTTCCCATGACTATCCTAGCTATATATCTTGCCTCTATAGGCTCGGAATCGCTCAGCAATCCTGCAAATGTCCTTATCTTTATGTCTTGGGAATCAGAACCAGTTGCCCTAGCTATTTTAAGAAGCGAGCTGAAAACTCTATCTAATGTCAGCTCCTCCTTCCCAAATAGGGAAGGCCTCTTGCCTACAGCCCATTCAGCGAGCTTTCCTATATCCCCTATCCTTTTATACTCCTTTGATATTGTCTGCTCGCTGATGCCTGAAGCTATTGATATAGCCCTGAGCGCGAGCTTCTCCCCCAGCCCCAGCTCCAACCCCTCATAATCTGGAGCTATTTTCCCAAGCGTGAGATAGGCTATTTTCTCCGCTTCATCCGGATTTGCCTCAAGGAAAAGTCTCTTCAGGATATCTATCATCTCAAGCCTTCCTGATATCTCCTCAAGCTTGCTGTAACACTCTGCCACTCTTATGAACTTCATTCCACAGCCACCTCTCTAAATCCCTTAGGCTTTATCTTAGCTGTTATCTCAAGCACTCCTGCTGTAAGCTTGGCCTTGACAGTATCAGGATCTATCTCGACTGGAAGATCGATTCTTCTGTAATAATGTACATTTCTCTTTCCTATTATAGCGAAAGCCCTTACTATAACTGTTTTTTCGCTTACCTTGAGCTCTAAATTCTTCTTTTCAACTCCAGGGATGTCCATGCTGAGCTTTATAGTATCCATCATCACCTTCAAATCGGCAAGGGGCTCAACAACCTCCTCATGTTCCGGGAAGTAGTACTTCATGTTATCACCCTATATAACCCGCAGGCCTCTGAGCAGCCTGAACCTGCCTCATGAGTTCCCTCATTTTCAATCTTATTGCATTGGATTCATTTATCAGAGGTTGTGTGTCTATTTCTATTTTTATCAATGGTTTTATTGCATCTATTGCCGCAGCTGCAGCACCCGGATCTGGATAAGATGGAAAACATTCAACTAGTACTGTTATCGCAGGAATTCCCCTGTAATTTGCCTCCTTCAGGAAATGAGCTATATGACCTGATATATAGCCAGATGGAAGGGGGTCTGCCTCTATGCTTGATGCCAGCTCTTTTGCTTTATCGTTATTATATACTTTATAAACAGAGGGCTTCTCCTTCTCCAGCCTGTTCTCAACAGCCAATCCCTCGACCATTATCACCAGCTTTCCTTTTTTCTTGGAGAACCAGTCGAGAGTGAACGTTATCAGCTCGGCTATGGACTGAGGAGGAAGTGCCACTTCATCGATCATCACATATATGCCCTTGGTGTAATATATATTTATAGGTTCTATTGCCATTCCATCCAGCAGCTTCACTACTGGAGGGAAGTTCCTAGAGTCAACTTTAGCCGCTCTTTTCATGTTGGCCTGCCTCACCATGTAGTCCGATGATATCGCACCGACTAGACCATTCCCAGGAAAACCCAGAAGCAGGACATCTCCCTCCTCCTCGGACAGCTCCACTATCTCAACCGACAAGGAATCACCCTTCTCTAACTATTGGGGAAATTTACTATATATACTTTGTTCTGAGATTCACTGAGCATGAAATAAAGAAAGCTTCAGGCAGGGAGGGTTGGACCAAGTAGATCGAACTTCCTTGTAGAAAAGTACTGCTGAAAGCGATAACAAAATTTACAAGCTAATATACTATTATACTATTTATTATGGTCCTATAACTAGTGGTCTCATCTCAGCAAGAGCCATTGCTATCTTCTTTCTTGCATTGTAAAGAGATCTCCAAAGAGTTCCTCTGGATATTCCCATTCTTTTTGCAGCCTCCTCCTGAGTTAACTCCTCCAGATATACCAATCTGAATGACTCGACCTCATCTGGAGTTAGGTATATCGGCTGTCCCTCCACAATTCTGCCATCCGGAAGGGATGGCAGAAAGGCAAAGGGGCCCCTCCAGAAAGCTATGTTTCTGGGCTTCACCGGTCTTCCGGGACCTCTTCTCCTCCTCCAGCAGTGCATATGATCATCAGTTATGATTTTATTCAAAAAGCTTTCCTGCTTAACTGGGTGTTGTAATTGGATGCCAGAGAATCTTATGAGAAAATTTTCTCCCTCATGAGGGAACATCATAACTGGTTTGATTCCTCAATACCACTTATAGCAAGCGAAAACGTGACAAGCTGGGCTGTTAGGGAGGCGTTGATCTGCGATTTCGGCCACAGATATGCAGAGGGATGGGTGGGAGAGAGGGTATATGCAGGCACCAAATATCTTGACCAAGTTGAGATAATTGCAATGGAGCTTGCAAAAGAGCTTTTCAGAGTAAAATTTGCTGATGTAAGACCTATAAGTGGTGTTGTAGCAAACATGTCAGTTTACGCTGCTTTCACAAAGCCAGGAGATGTCATGATGGCCCTTCCAATAACAAAAGGAGGACACATAAGCATGGGTCCTCTCTATGGCTCTGAGGGAAACTTCATAGGAGGCACTGCAGGAGCTGTTAGAGGCTTGGACGTCAAATATATAGCATTTGATGATGAGAACCTGAATATAGATGTGGAGAAGACTGTGAAAAGAATAGAGCAGAATAAACCCAAGCTGATAATGCTCGGAGGAAGTGTTATACTCTTTCCTCAGCCTGTAAAAGAGATATCAGAGGCAGCTAAGACGATAAATGCAGTTGTAAACTACGATGCTGCCCATGTAGCAGGTCTAATAGCAGGAGGAGAGTTTCAGGATCCGCTCAGGGAGGGGGCAGATTGCATGACAATGAGCACTCACAAGACTCTTCCAGGACCACAGCATGGTATGGTGGTCACGAATGATGAGGAGAAATTTGAGCTAATCAAAAAAGCAAACTTTCCAGGTCTTCTAAGCAATCATCATCTTAACGCAGTTGCAGCTTTAGCTGTGGCTCTTGCTGAGTTTCTTGCCTTTGGCAGGGAGTATGCATCTCAGATAGTGAGAAATGCGAGGGCATTTGCCGAAGCCCTTCACGATAAGGGATTTAAGGTGCCGGGGGAGAAAAACGGGTTCACAAAAAGCCATCAGGTTCTGCTGGATGTGGATGAGCTGGGTGGTGGAAAGAAGGCTGAGAAGCTTCTGGAGGATGCAAATATAATAGTGAACAGAAACCTATTGCCATGGGATCCGAAGAGAGGTAGAAGTTTCTTAGATCCAGGAGGGATAAGGATGGGTGTGGCTGAAGTAACTAGGCTTGGAATGAAGGAAGGAGAGATGGAGGAAATAGCTGAATTCATCAGAAAGGTGTTAATAGCAGGAGATGATCCAGTGAAGGTCTCAAAACAGGTATCAGAGTTTAGAAGGAACTTCAGGCACATACATTATGCCTTTGAAACAGGAAGAGAGGCTTATAAGTACATATCTCTCCTCTCCACTTGACATTTAGCTCAGCTCTACTCCCATAAGACCTGATACCATTCTGCAGTAGATTTTAGCCATCGAAAGAACATCATCTATCCTCACATATTCATTGGCCATATGAGCCACCTCCTGTACACCAGGTCCATATGTTATAGCTTGGATCCCCTTTTTCTGGAAGAATCTTGTGTCCAAGCCTCCCATGCAGACAGTTCTTCTCGGCTTTATCCCTATCACATCCTCAGCTGATCTCACAGCCACTCTCACTATTTCGAGCTCTGGATCAACTACACTTGCATCCTGAACGCTTATCCTCTTAACCTTAAGCTCAACATCAGGAATTCTTATATTGTTCACGAACTCCTCTATCTCCCTTGCAGCTTCTTCCGACATTTCTTCCGGTAGAACCCTTCTATCTATCGTGAAGGAACAATATCCAGGGACTATGTTCACCTTAGCTCCTCCTTTTACCTCCCCTCCGAGCATTATGGTGGCCCTTGCTCCCTCAGGATCCCCATAATCGTATTTGCTCTTCCTTCTCTCCACAACTGGCTTCAGCTCTCTCAATATCCTATCGGCAACATGAACCATGGCCTCAAATGCATTAACTCCTCTCCAAGGAGTGCTGCCGTGGGCTTGCTTACCATAAACTTCTATCAGAAGCCACGCTACCCCTTTATTTCCTATCCATATGTTATTTATTCCGCTTGGCTCTGCCACAACAGCAAAATCCGGATTTACAATTCCCTTTTCCACTATGTAAGCAACCCCTGCCTCCCCTCCTGTCTCCTCATCTGGCGTAAATGATAGCTCTAATGTGCCATTTAGCCTTGCATTGGAATCAGCCAAGGCCTTAGCAGCTGTGATTATAGAGGCTATGCCCCCCTTCATATCGCTAGCTCCTCTTCCATATATAAGTCCTCCTGATATAAAGGGCTTAAATGGATCAGTTTTCCATCCAAATCCAGCTGGTACAACATCATAATGGCCATTAAAATGTACAACAGGTCTGCCATTCCCCATTCTTGCTATAACATTGTATCTCGGGTGCTTCGGATCGTTTAAAAGGGAATCTGGGACCTTAATCACATCTACCTTAAATCCGATCTCATTCAAAATGTTGGAAAAATAATCTGATATCTCTCTATAGCTCTCCCCAGGTGGATTCACAGTCGGATAAGATATTAAATCAGATAGCACCTTAACACAGAAGTTCCTCAATTCATCAATTCTGCTGTCGAGCATGTGAGATCAGCTCTCAGTATTTATTTAACAATTACCAGCTTTATATCGGAAGGTTAAATTATCCCTAAAATGTACCCCATAAATCCGAAGGAGGCAATAAAGAAGGTACTAAGCGAGGCTGAGAGAAGCGGAGAGAGAAGAGTGCTTGTGATAAAAGGACATGAATTCAACTCCATAAAAGATGTTGTCGAGGAGCTTTCAAGAGAGAAATCAGTTCTCTGCGTGGGACTCCCAGAAACAGGTAATGTGAGGACAATAAGTTATGAGGAAACTGATTCTGTTCTGGGAAGCACTTTTGATGCCCTTTTTGCAGATCTATCAGATGAGCTCAGGCCGAACGATCTGGGAATACTCGTAGAAACTGTGAGAGGAGGAGGGATAATAGTGTTTCTTGTTCCTGATGACTGGTTGAGCAGGCTGACCAGATTTCAAAGGGAGCTCATATCCCCTCCTTACACTGAGAGGGATGTAAGGCAGGCATTTAAGAGAAGGTTCTTGGAGAGCCTCGGATCAGAGGGAGTATGGCTTCTGGATGGAGAAAAACTGATGGGAGTTGAGAGATCTGTTGAGAAGAAGAAAACTGAGAAGCCACAATCAGATGATCCCGTTGAGAGCTTGTCCATGTCGGAGGATCAGCTGAACGTCATAAGAACAATTTTATCAAGTGCAGCATCCCCGAAAAAACAGATAATAGCCATAACAGCCAACAGAGGAAGGGGGAAATCAGCAGCTCTCGGCCTAGCGGCATCCCTGATATTGGGAAGGAGGATATCGAGGTCGATAGGGGTTACTGCATCCTCTCCAGATGGCGTGCAGATCTTCTTCTCATTTCTGAAAAAGGGGTTAGAGGCACAGGGGATGAAGTACAACGAGGTAAAGAGGGATGGGAAGACTGTTGCGGTGATATCAGGGAGGAGAATGGTGTTCTATAGATCCCCAATATCTATGTCAGAGCTTGATATAAGGATAAAGATCGTGGACGAAGCAGCTACAGTTCCTGTTCACCTTCTCTTCAGAATAGCGAGAAAGAGTAGATTGAGCGTATTCGCCACAACAGTTCACGGATATGAGGGATCTGGAAGAGGGTTTACAATGAAGTTCCTGAAAGCGATGGAATCCAAAAACACCAGATTCCTGAGGCTGGAGATGAGAATTCCGATAAGATATCCGGAGGGAGATCCTGTGGAGCTATGGTTATACAGGCTGTTGTTGCTGGATGCAGAACCTGCTTCCGTCAAAGAGGATGAGATAAGATATGAGAAGCTTGATCCGGAGAAGCTGGATGAGGAGAAATTGAGGGAGTTCTACGGAATCTATGTTCTGGCTCATTATAGGAACAGACCAGATGACCTTGCTATGATGCTGGATGCTCCTCATCATCATATGAGAGCTGTTCTTATGGGGGATAATGTCGTGGCAGCTGCTCAGATATGCGAGGAGGGCAGGTTAAACAAATCCATGATAGACGCCATTATGGAGAGAAAGGATAGTCCTCCTGGACACATGATTCCCTCGAGAATTCTTGTACATTATGGAAACAAGGAGTTCTGCAAGCTATGGGGATGGAGAATAGTAAGGATAGCTGTGCATCCAGAGCTACAGGGGAGGGGAATAGGATCAAGAATGCTGTCCTTCATACATGAAGAGGCTGAAGATGCTGGAGTTGACTGGATAGGAGCAGGATTCGGGGCCTCGCCTGAGCTTCTCAAATTCTGGCTCAAAAATGGATTTTTACCAGTTCATATGAGCCCGCAGAGAAGCGATGTGTCCGGGGAATATAGTGTGTTTGTGATAAAGCCCGTCAGCGAGAAGGCGAGAAGATCCATTGAGGAGCTAAATGCTGAGTTCAAGAGGAGGATTCTGAGCACATTGCACGATGTCTACTTTGATGCAGATCCGGAGGTGATAAGGCTTGTTCTCTCAGCTGGAACTCATGAGGAGAGACCCAGACTAAGGTTCTCTCAGATTCTCAGGCTGAGAGATTACATAAGGGAGTTCAACACGTACGAGATGGCCTCGGATGCAATAAAGGAGCTTCTCATCTCATACTTCATGTCGAGAGCGGGAAGCCTGCCGGAGGATGCTGAAAGAATTCTGATAGCGAAGAACCTTCAGGGCAGACCATGGCCTCTTATAGTAAGGATAGCTAGGAAAAAGACGATGAAGGAGACTATAGATAAGGTCAGAGAATGTGTTAGATCCTTATATGAACTATACAGCGATGTTTTGCCTAGATTGGAGTAGATTTCCGCTATCTCACTCAGTTGGATTGCCTTCTTCCTCCTCCATTGCCTCTTTTAAGTCATCAGCAGCCCTTATTATTGATGCCAATGACAACCTCATTAACTCCTCTGAGACATCCTCTCCCCTTATGTTTGAGACTATTATGACATTGCCCGAGATATCCGTGGCAAAATGAGCGAAGTTATAATCCCAGTTCTTGTTTAGAAGCCAGCTCTCCATTCCTTCTGATGAAACAGGTAGAGTGGAGAACAAGACAACTAGATCTCCAGGGGATATCACTATGTCTATCTCAAGCTCGCTCCATTTATCAGTTTTCCACAAGGAGATAAGGAAGGTAGCATCCTTCACTTTCCCCTCCTCATACCTGACATTCATGCCATCTAGAATGTTCTTTACCTTCTTCACCAAGTCCTCTGAAGACATTCACGACACAGCATTAACTCATCCGCTCTAGAATATAAACATTGATCTCAGAAAAAGACAACATTATTCAGGATCCGTCCTATTTTTATCTGTTGCCGGGATATCACCTTCTAAAATCCTAGCTACTGCCTCAGAGAGCTTCATCACTCTTGTGCTGGATCTGTGATCGCTTTTCACTTCTCTCTCTAGATATCCGGAGAAAGATCTTCTCAAAACATCCACTATCTCCTTTGGTGGGTTTAGAAGAAAGACCCTTCTCAGCTCTATGGAGATGGAAATCAGGATTAATCCAGTGCTATCCAGCTTTTTAATCCTGTTTATCCCCTCTTTCAGAAGGATCTCATAATTCTCAGGCTCAACTCCCTCTATAGCAGACCTGATGTCGTTTAAATCAAGCTTTATTCCTGCTATTTCCATCAGATGTTCTTGACATACCTTTCTCTTGTAGATTATCTCCTCAAGAAACAGATAAGCATCATTCTGGCATACTACAGCAGGCATTATATAGAAAAGGCACTTCTTCAGGTCATCTAGGGCACTTTGAGAGCTAATTTCGTTTCTGAGCATTATCCTCCCACTAGCATATATTTGCACACTGGATCTCCCTATATCTGCTGATATTATCTGCCCTCTTGCCATAGACCTAGCTCTAACAGCAAAGAAGTTTAGGAGCTCGATCGAGAGATCCATGTCAATTGGCCTGTATTTAGCTCCTTTCTGCACTAAAGACAGTGATATCTCAGTAGTCTGGGGCTCTGATGGACATGGATGGATTATTCTTATAGGGGTTGGTTCTGTTATCCACGGTTTCCTGAGAACTGGCTTTGAGAATGGACAGCTTTCTGGAGATAGCTCTCCTGCTTCCATGAGCCTAGCAGCAGTGGAGCATGATGGCGCTCCACAAAGCCAGCAATCATATCCAGGAAGCCCTGCCCAAGACAAAAGCTCACCCTATTATATCGTTCAGCGTATTTACAAGAGTTTCCACCTCTTCTAATGTATTGTAGAGGTAAAATGAGGCTCTAACAGTTCCATCAACTCCCAAAACGTACTTGTGAAGAGGTAAAGCACAGTGATGTCCCGACCTAACACATATTCCAGAAAGCTCATCCAAGGCAGCAGCAACATCATGACAGTTCATTCCGTCTATGGAGAAGCTTATCAATCCTCCTCTCTCCTCCTCAGGAGCAGGTCCATATATTCTCACTTTTTTCATCTCGCTTAGAGCTTTTACTGCTTCCTTAGTTATCCTTCTGACGTGGTTCATTATGTTCTCAACCCCCAGCTCCTCGAGAAAGTTAATTGCCTCAGAGAATCCAAAGGCCTCAGCTATAGGAGGAGTTCCAGCCTCAAACTTTGTGGGAAGTTCTGCTGGAAGATATCCATCGAGCGTGACATCTGAGATCATGTCTCCACCGAGCTTAAATGGCTCCATCTCCTCAGCTAGATCCCTTCTCAGGTAAAGAGCTCCTATTCCAGTTGGCCCGCACATTTTATGAGCAGAAAAAGCAAGAAAGTCTATATCCAGTTTCCTCACATCTACTGGCATGTGAGGAACTGCCTGGGCCCCATCAAGACCGAATATTGCACCGTTCTCCTTAGCTATCTTCTTCATCTCCTCCACAGGGGATATTGTTCCAAGGACATTGGAGACCCATGTGACGCTAACTACTCTTGCTCCCTTAACCATCTCCTGATATGAGTTCATATCTATCCCTCCATCAGCTGAGACAGGGACAAATCTTATCTCAACGCCTTTTTCCTTTCTTAGCCTATACCATGGAAGAAGATTTGCATGATGCTCCATCATTGTCACAACAACTGGATCCCCTTTCCCCAGCTTAAGGCCTGAGGCGACTAAGTTCAGTGCTTCTGTTGTTCCACTTGTGAATATCAACTCCTGCGGTTCTGCCCCTATGAAAGAGGCAACTCTTGAATGGGCATCATCGTAGACTTTGGATGCCTCCATCGAGAGCTTATGAAGCCCTCTATGCACATTAGCTCTGTGCATAGAGTAATATCTCACGATAGCATCTATTACTCTATCAGGAGTTAGTGATGTAGCGGCATTATCCAGATATATAATTTTTCTATTTCTCAAAACAGGAAACTGCTCTCTTATCCTCTCCACATCGTACATAATTCATCCTCTCCCTGAAAAATTAAAAACTTGCTTAAAACATAACGGGATTGTCCGAAGAGCACTTAAAAATTTCCAGCTAGGGCAGCTAAAATCCAGAGCTGCGTTTACTATTCATTATCACCATTTAGCTGACTTTCTGGAGAACTGGGATTCATATATCCTCTTTATCTTTGAAATCGTATCGGCATCTCCGGGGCTTTTATCCTCCCTTATGGCTGTTATTCTCGCAAACCTCAGGGCAAATCCGGATCTATATTTTGGACTTCTTTGTATCTCATCATATGCTACCTCAACAACAACCTCAGGCTTCACCCAGACCGTCTTTCCATCTTCTTTCACAGCCAAGGAAAGAAGCTTTCCTGTCATTTTCTCGAACTCTTCATCGGTCAATCCCTTGAAGGTCTTGCCCACTACCTCAAATGTCCCCCTCTCCTCATCATATGCAGCTAGATAGTAATCTGACAGCCACCTGCTCCTCCTTCCATATCCCCAATCAGCTCCCACTATTACAAGATCCAGTTTTTCAAGTCCCGGCTTTATCTTCAGCCAGTATCTTCCCCTTACTCCAGCTTGATAGGGGCTGTTGAGCTTCTTTGCCATCAGGCCCTCATGTCCCATTTCCATAGCTTCTTTTAGAAATTCCTCAGCCCTTTTTTGATCATCTGTGACTATTCTGGGCACCAGCTTGTCAGATATCTCTTCAAGCATCTTTCTTCTCTCCTGATAGGGCGTATCAAGCAGAGTTTTCCCGTTCAGATAAACTAGATCGAAGAAAAGGATCTCCCTTCTTATATCAGCCTTTCTCATGAGTATCTGAAAGGGAACAGGTCTTCCATCAAGCCCAAGTCCTATAATTTCCCCTTCAGTTATGCAGGACTCGCATTTCAAATCAAGCTCAACTCTGAATCTATCCGTTATATCGGAAAGCCTTCTGCTGAACATCTTGATTCTATCCCCCTCTTTATGCACCTGAACCCTAACTCCATCCAGTTTGTACTCGAATGCGGCTATTCCCATCTCCTCTAGAGCTTCCTTGACAGAATAACAGCTTTCTGCTAGCATTGGACTTATAGGAGAGAACAGCTTTGGGCTAACCTGAAGCTTTCCCTTCTTTGCCATCAAGGCAAGCTCGGAAAGATCCCCAATGACTGTATGTGCTTTGCTTATGTCTCCTCTGCCGAAAGCCCTGCCTATTGCCTCGATTAAAAGGCCCTTGCTGAGCCCAGCCCTCATCTCCCCGGTTATGCACCTAGCAACAAATCCTGCTTCCTCAGGAGATAGCCTTCTGAAGAAAGATCTTATCAATGCAACCCTCTTCTCAGAGGATCCCTTTCCCTTAAGGCTCTCCAGATAGGAAAGCAGATCTATCAGCTCCTCCACTGTAACAGCTTCTTCTACAAGGGAGTGCTGCTTTCTCTTCTCTAATAGGGATCTTCTCACCATCTCCCCTATATCCTCCCCTTGAGATAAGCCGACAGCCCTAGCTATAGTTCCCCAGGAGACGTTAATTCTTCCTATTCCTGAGATCAGCTTAACCACATTCTTCAGGTCATTATCATCCAAGTTTCTGAGAAAATCAGCCATGATGGCCACTTTCTTCTCTCTAGAAGAGGTTTCCCTCACCCTGTTCAGCACTTTCACAAGCTCTTCGAGGAGCATCCTAGGTTCAGGGAGCTGTAAAATAAATTGCTTTAGTTGAGCTCAGGTGTTCCACTTATTTTGATCTCTCCCTTCTAAGCTCAAAGATAACAGTTCCCCCTTTTGTATACGGAGGGCCCGGATCCGGACATTGTAGATAGCCTATGTCCTCAGAACTTCCTATTCCAAGCTCTATAGCCGATGATCCATGCGAAAAGGCAGAGAGAAGGGTAAGAAGAGAGGAGAACATGTGAATGCAGATATCCTTTGAGTTCTTTGCATCTATATAAAACCCTTTCAGGACTATTCTGTCTCCCTTCTTGTAAATTGGGCAGAATCCTCTCACATCCTTTACCTCGAGTACTACTCTGTAGCTCATCCTCAATTAACGTGATGGCAGCTTATAACAGCTGTCTTCAGAGCTAACTTATATTTGATTCAACGATTTATTTTAAAGTCTATATTATAATAAAATTTTCAATAATGAATACAAAATTTATATTCATGAGAAGACAAAAATTCTTATGGTAGGAATGATGAATATCCTATCTGTCGCAATAAGGCTTCTTGGCTTGGGGAGAGGGGAGGAGAGAATAGCCCACCACATATACAGGAAGTGCGGATGCTCGGTTTCAGATCTGGAGAAGGAGCTGAAAGTGTCCAGAAGGACGATATACAAGAATTTAACCAAGCTGGTGAGAGCAGGAATAGTGAGAAGAGTTCCCTCTGAGATAAACGGAAGGCTGGCCTATGTCTACCATCCTCTCTCCCCAGGAGAGCTGGCTGATCTCATCAGATCAGCTTTAGATGAGGTGATGGGGAGGGAGAAAGATGTCGATAGCAGAACCGGTTGAGATGTTCAAGTTTCTTGTGGACAATAAGTTCTCCAGAGGAATTCTGAAAAAGCTTAATGAGTACTGCGAGGAGGATAAGAAGAGCAGGCTTGAGATTGCGCTTGAGCTTTATTCCGGAGTAAGAGAGGATGCATGTGGGAAATGCAAGCTGGCATCGAAGATAGTCAGCGGGGTCATAGATCTGGGAGCAAGATCATTCGGCGCTGATAAGGAGGAGATAAAGAGGGCAATGAGGGACGCTTACTGGAGGAGAGGCCTCTCATCTGTCGTAAAGGGAATAGCTACTTTCGGTGTCAGGAGGCCATTTGTCCCCGGAGCTCCGTTTCTCGTTGTATGGGATGTCACATATGCCTGTAATTTGAGGTGCAAACACTGCTATGCAAACGCAGGCAGACCATTGCCAGATGAACTATCCACGGAGGAGGCGAAGAGAGTGATAGACACATTTGACAGGGCGGGTGTGGTGACAATAGCGTGGTCGGGAGGAGAGCCCATGGTGAGGCCTGACATCTATGAGCTGTCCAGATACGCATATGAGAAGGGAATCTACGTTGCTATGGCGACAAATGGAACATTAATAAATGAGAACACTGCTCAGAAGCTATGGGATTCAGGTGTTAGATTCCTCCAGATAAGCCTAGATGGTGCCAATCCCAGAACTCACGATGAATTCAGGGGTGTGGATGGAGCTTGGGAGAGAGCCACTAATGCGATAAAGATAGCTTCCAAGATGGGGTTCTTTGTCAACGTGGCCATGACAGCCACAAAGGACAACTGGAGGGAGATACCATCTGTTATAGACCTGTCTGAAAAACTTGGAGCCAGATGGTTCATGATGTACAACTTCATCCCGACGGGGAGAGGGATATTCATAGAGGACTGGGATCTATCCCCCGATGAGAGAGAGGAGCTCCTGAAGATGCTCTACAGGGAGCTGAGAAGCGGAAGAAAGATAAATGTCCTGACGACAGCTCCTCAGTTCTCAAGAGTTGCCTTAATGACAGAGGGAGATTCAGAGAACTTCATATTTCCAACTCATTTCACCAATGCTGAGCTCGGAAGGAAGCTCAAGTCTCTTGCAGAGTTCATAGGTGGATGCGGGGCTGGAAGGTTCTACATAGGTCTGTGGCCGAACGGGGACATAAGGCCATGCGTCTTCTTCCCGATGAAAATAGGGAACATAATGGAGATATTGGATAGATTCGATGATTGGTGGGCTCATGACAAAGTGCTAAATGACCTGAGGGACAAGGATGCTCTTGAAAGTTACTGCGGTCAGTGTCCATTCAGATATGTCTGCGGAGGGTGCAGGGCAAGAGCTTATGGATACTTCCATGATTACATGGCTCCAGATCCGGGATGCATCCTGAACAAGGCGGCATATGAGAGCTTGCTAGCTAGCGTGAAAAGCAGCTAACTCCCCACTTTTTGGGAATATTTTTTAAGTTTCCCTTCCCAAGATATACCGATGATACCCGAGCCCCTTGAGATAAAGGAAGAGATAAAGAGGATGATGGAGGTGATGGACGAGAAACTGGCTGTTTGGTATGGAAACAGGCTTCAAAGCTACATCTATAAGGAGGTAAAGGGGGTGATTGACTGGAGAAGCTTTTTGGAGCTTATGTCTGGAAGAACAGGGGATCTGCTGAGATGGGTTAGAGGGGAGATGAAATGGGAGGATCTTCTGGGATCTATATCAGAGGACTTGAAGAGAAGAAAAGAGAAAGGCTTGGACTCATTTTTAGGCTGATAAATCATCAGAGAGAAAAAAGCATGTACGAAATCCCGAAGAAAATCCTAGCAATGCTTTTTCCATTCATGTAGACCCCCTGATGCTCTTTCTCTCCAGATATGCCAGAGCAAAGTATGGAAATCTATTTCTCCTTATATCCAGAATTGATGCAATGAAGTATGCCAGCGAGATGAGGAATATTGCGATAGTTTTCGGACTCACGTGAATCAGGAAAGGAAGGGAAAGAAAGCAGAAGACAATCATGATTATTAAACGTCCATTCACTAGCCTGAAATGTTTAACAAGAGGAAAGCTGATAAGCTCGAATGTAAGGAAGAGAAGGGTGAAGTAAGGTAGATAATGTCCCTCATATTCCGAGTATGGTGCGAGCAGTGGGATGCTAAGGAAGAAGATGAAGAACAAGAGGTTGGAAATAAATGAGAACTTTGCATCCTTAGATATGGCTCCCTCCTCCCTCATCCTGTTGAAATTCATCCACATGCAGAAATAGCAGAGGGAGGATAGCAGAATTTCTACAAGGATATACCATAATTTTAGTATTGCCAAAAAAGAGTTATAAGAAAAGAACATAAAGCATAAAGGGAGAATAACATATAATATAAATGCTGCGCAAACCGCATCGGTTATATTACCCCATTTTTCCTCCATATCATCCCCACTTTATGTTTACACAATGGCAGTTACAGTCGTACCACTCTCCTATGCAGCATTTGGCTGCACGATAACCAGCAGCTTCCACCAATTTAAAACCACACAGACCGCATCCCACTGTGACAGTACCCATGCTTGCTCCAATAACCCAGTTAGCTGCTTCTGTGGTAATAGCATGCCAAGCTAGGGCCAGCTCTAGTGAACATAGAGAACAATGAACTCCAACATCCAATCCATATTTATTCATTATCTCCATTGCGCGCGCAATAGGGGATGTAGGCCCATCAAGAGCAGAAGAAAGCCGGATGGAAATCTATTTCTCCTCATCTCCAACATTGATGCAATGAAGTATGCCAGCGGGAGAAGGGATAGGATCTTGTAATTCAGACCTGTTTTTATCGAGATTGAGATAATAGCATAAATGCAGAAGAGAATTATTGACATTAAATGCCCCTTCACTGGCCCTAGAACCATGCTTTGATAAGTGCTGATAGACACAAATGCGAAGAAGACTATGGAGAGCGAACCTAAAATGAAGCTTCCTACTTCAGGATATGGTGCAAGAAGTGGGATGCTGAGGAAGAATGTGAAAAATAGTAGGTTGGAGATGAACGAGAATTTGAAATTTTTAAATGTAGTATCCTTTTCCCTTATCCTATTGAATTCCTTCCACGAACAGATGTAGAGAAGAAAGGATAGCAGAACTCCTATGAGCACGTATATATCTTTACGGAAGTATAAAAAGAATGTATCAAGGAAAAACATTGGTATAATGTATAATATAAATACAACTGTTAAACCTGAGCTCATATAGCTTAGCCATTTCTTCCTCATATCACCGCCTTATTGCTGTGGAGATAAAAATTTACGGGAAAGGCCAGGGATCCCTCCTCCTCTTTATCTCCAGAGATGATATGATGAAATAAAGAGCTACTAAAATTAGAACTAGGAGATCGTGAGCTAGACAGAGGTACTCAGGTAGACAGCTTACGTACTCAGGTTCTTTAAATAGACCGAGAACAACAAATGGGATACTGAAGGAAAGGGATACAATGAGGCATAACCGCATGGTAGAATAGTGCTGCTTCAGCCTGTTCGGGTATTCAATTTTGGAGACGCCAATGCCCCTTGTCAGGGTGAAAATATAGAAACCTGATAGAAAGACTACCAGTATGAGGCTTCTCAACCAGAAAGCGGATGAAAACAAGAGAAATGCAAGGAGATAAGATGCAAGCGAGGGCTTAACCTCATCTGAAAATATCTTCTTTCCTTCTCCCAGAGGAGCTACAAAGTAAAGCAAAATGAAGAGAATAAATCCAATGAGCACATATATCTCCCTTCCTTTATATATCATCACTCCCAATAGTGGAAAACCCAATAATGTAAGAATCAGGAATATACTCCATATAACAATTAGAAACAATATTGATTCATGTAATAAGAAAAGGGCGCGTTCTCCCAGCATTTTTCACCACCTTATTGATACACAATGACAGTTACAGTCATACCACTCCCCTATGCAACATTTGCTGAGATCCTTAATATATTCTCCCACATTGTGGGCGCAATCACCGCATGCGTATATACCAGCTCCTATACTTAGTACTGCAGCTGCCTTATACCTAGCACTGCTAGTTATCAGTTCTACTAAATGCTTCCAGTCAATTGATGAGGCTATTATCACTCCTGCACATACACCACAGGTAAATGGCACAGAAGAGCTGAATATATTCGAAGTCGATATCGACATATATTTATCCCATGCGCTATGCTCACATTCCTTATCCCACTTGCTGCAGCACTTGTAGCATTGCTCCTCACATGGATACATGCTTCCCCCAGTGGAGACAGCTCCCTTGTGCTCACCGTAAACATATCTGTCATATCCCTTCTTCTCCAGAACATAAGACAGGTATCCCATGTCATCAGAGCTCTCACTATAGTATTTTGAAATATCTTTACTGCTTTCACTATATGCTTTTGCCAGATCCCTCAGAGCTTCTTTGGTCTCCTCATAGAGATCTGATACAGAGGGAGGAGGAACACAATAACCTCCTGTTCCATAATCCGGTTGAGCTCCACTTATTCCCATTGGTATTGGGGAGCAGTAACCAAAGCTAAGGGGCTCAGGTATTGTCCTTGTTCTGCTGTTGAACCTGAAGTCGATAAGCTCAAGGGATCTGTTTATCTCTTTTCTGGGTATTATGTTCATGAAGGAGAAGGATCCGTTGTATCCCTCAGTTCCCAGGCTTAAAACATGTGAGAAGACCATTATATAATCGGAGTGAACAGCTACATAACTGAGATAGTGGAAATCAGTCCCATTTATCCTCAAGAGGGTCATGTTTATGCTCCTGTTCACAGTTCCAGTGCTTAAATGTGTCCACAAAATGTTGGTCTCCACGGTAAATCTGCTTACTTTCCCATCGGAGATGACAACAAAATATCTGCCATTTCCAAGGACTGTGATGTTCACAATCTGCCTCCTTAAGTGAGTTTCGTCTCCCATCTTTATAATATCATTTATAAGAAGTATTGTGGAGTTCCCGCTCTTATTTACCGTCACATTCCTGCTTATCGATGGAGGGGTGAAACTTCTGGTCCCATTGCAGAGGGATTTTACGTCAATGGATCCTTTCTTCAGATCAATTGTTATGTTGTGAAAGTTTGTTTTTGAGATGTTCATTTCGCAAAAATCCGGAGGGTACATTCCATAAATCCGGTTTTCAGGCTTTTTCATGTAGTTTCCCAAGAAGACTGGAACTGGAATGATCAACAGGATCATGATAGCAGGGTAGATCCTCCTCATAAATCCACCGTTGCTGGATATACATCCTTATTTAAAATTCTTTTGTTCTGCTTCTTATTTTTTTTAGAATGTTGGTTCAGGAAGTTGTCTCTTTGAAAAAAGAGGGGGAAAACCTGCTTTTTTTGATAAAGATGGCTGAAAGCAACAGCAATCCATCTATGAAATACTAATGCAGATAATGAAGTGTTTCATTAAAAGATATTTTGTTAAATGCCTTAAAAGTTTTTCTATCTTAATTTAAATACATGAAATTTACATGAGCAAACCTCTTCAGAACTCTTTATCTTGTTTGCAGGTTCTTACGGGCTCTAGGGTGAGATAAGCCTTCTAGCATTCAAAAGTTGATTAGAAATATTGAAGAAATTTTTAATAGAAGTCTTCTCTTTTAAGTCTAGAGGAATTTTCCGATCTCTGCCTACCTTATTACCTAGGATTTTTGTGCATAACCCTTTTCTCCTCATCTCTAGGAGTTTTCTCTTCTTTTGATAAGACCTGTAACCTTTAGTGGGACTTAAAGAGATTCCATTTCATCGCATCCATCTCTATTGGAGCCATCTCCCCTCTTGCAAAGCGAAGGGCTTCCTCAGGATCTCCGGAGAACATCACTTTTTTGTTGAGAAGGATCACCCTGTCAGCAGTTCTCAAAATAAAATCGGCATCTTGAGATGAGATGACAAAGGTCTTTTTCCTCCTCATCCTCTGTATCAATTCAACTAGGATCTCCCTTCCTCTTATGTCCAGATCCGCCGTTGGCTCATCCATTAAAATTACCTCTGGATCTATCGACAGGACAGATGCTATTGCAGCTCTTCTCTTCTCCCCTCCGCTTAGCTCATATGGATGCCTATCCGCAAGATGTTCTATTTCCATTAGCCTTAATGCGCTTGAAACAGATCTCTCAAGCTCCTTTCCACTCTTCAAGTGCATAGGACCGAACTCAACATCCCTCTTGACTGTTGATGAGAAAAGCTGCACATCCGGATCCTGAAAAACAAGCTGAACCCTTCTTCTGAAGTCATAAATCTTGGATTCATCCTCCAGTATCCTTCTGAAGTTCTCCCCCTTGAAGAGAATTTCTCCTGATGTTGGAGTTATTAGAAGGCTCATTATGAGAAGCAGAGTGGATTTTCCCGCACCATTTGGCCCTATTACTCCCAAAACTTCCCCCTCATATACACTTAAGGATACGGATTCCAGAGCAGTTCTTCCATTGGGGTATGTGTAGCTCACATCTATTAGATCGAAAATAGCCATCTCCATCCCTCTGTTACAACAAAAAAGCTGATTATCAAAGATGCTATGATGAAAGCTGCGCCTCTTCTTTTGATTCTCTTCCTCTCCTCAACTTCCCTGCCGAATCCCCTAGCTGTCATCGCCATGTGGACCATCTCGCTCAACATCATGGATTTCAACAGAAGAGCACCAACAGCTTCGCTCCCCCAATTCCAGCTAGTCCTCCAGGATTCCTTGGACAAAATCCTAGCCCTTCTGGAGGTGAGCATACTAACTGCCATGTTTGCCATGAGAAAGGTGTACCTGTAGCATATAAGAAGAATTCTCACCATTAAATCAGGTATTTTCAAAATTCTGAATCCCTCTATCAAGTCATCCCACTCAACAGCCATGGTAGCAGCTATTGGAAATGATATGGCAACCGTGACCCTAGCTGTGAAGATAAGAGCTTTTCTAATTCCCTCCTCTGTTATGCTGATTGAGCAGAATGAAAACAGGGCTTTTCCGGGGGTTATCCATGAGAACATTGATGGAATCATCACTATCATGGTGAAAATTGGTATGAAAAACAGCACTCTTGCCAGAAATTTCATCAAGGATATTCTTGAAGCCACAGCTATAACAACCGATACAACAAAGAGCAGAAAGATTTGCTCTAAATTTTTACAGATTATGGATGTGAAAAGAAAAATAAGGGAGGATATCAGGCATGATGCCGGATCCACTGATTGAAGAAGGCCTTTTTTCCCGCTAAACTCGCTTCTCATACTCCTCTTAAAGTAGTTCATCGCCTCCTCTACTGTCCTCTCTGCAAGGCCCTTCATTTTCTCGCCAGAATCCTTCCTATAGCAATTGTGATGAGGACGATCAGGATTACCCCAATTATTGCTGATATTATGTATCCCAGATAGGGAAGGGCTCCCTCCTCCCATCCCGGAAGGTTGTAATCTGGCAGAGGGGCACTCCATATATTTGCTATTTTCTCAGCCACGCTCTTCCAGCTCTCGCTTACATTCCAGTCCTCTATACTCCACTCCCCCCAAGCTTCTCCAGGGGCAAGGAGGCCAAGAGGGGTCAGCAATATCAATATTGCAAGGACAACAATCGTCTTTCTCAACTTTACACCCCCAGGATTTTCGGCCCTATCTTCTCTAGCTTCAGATAATCCGGGCTGTATCTATACAGGTACTCCAGAACAAGTCCTGTGACTATTCCCTCAACAGGTCCTGCTACTGTCAGATGGGCGAATGCCATTGCTGGCACTGAGAGCCAGAATGAATATGGAC
Source organism: Candidatus Methanodesulfokora washburnensis (assembly GCF_003947435.1). Lineage (GTDB taxonomy): Archaea > Korarchaeota > Korarchaeia > Korarchaeales > Korarchaeaceae > Methanodesulfokora > Methanodesulfokora washburnensis. The sequence continues at coordinate 11,436 of NZ_RCOS01000125.1, read as the reverse complement.
AGTATCCTGGTTCCACAAAGGGCTGTATTCCTATCTCAAGGCCGCAGAATATGGCTGCTAGAGTTATCCCGACATAGCCTCCGACAGCAGCTCCTATGACAGTGGCCTTCCTCTCATCCTTCATAACTTTTTTGAACAAATTCATTATTAAGTATGATGTGAACGGAAGTATGAAAGCCATGTTGAAGCAGTTAGCTCCAAATGCTGTTATCCCTCCATCCCCGAAGAAGATTGCTTGGATCAGAAGGGCCACTGTTACCGCTATTGTGGCCGCATAGGGTCCCATCAAAGCTGATATGAGAGCTCCTCCAACTCCATGTCCTGTTGTCCCATCTGGTATAGGCCAGTTGAACATCATGAATATGAAGGAGAACGCTGATAGCACTGCAAGAACTGGAACAGTCCTTGACTCTAGCTTCTCCCTTGCCTTTTTGAAGGCTAGATACCAGATGGGCACCATCACTATGTAGAAGAAGGCGCATGTCACAGGGCCTAGATATCCGTCTGGTATGTGCATCGTGTCACCGAAAAATTTATCGTGGCATCTATATAAGCTTTGTCACTAATTGAAAAAAGTTGTTACTAAGATGGGCATAAGGTGTTAACCTCGCATAAGCACAGCCATGATCTGTCCTAGGGCAATTCCCCCATCTCCGGCCGGAACCCTCTCGTTCAATAGAAGATTAACCTTTTCCCTCTTCAACTCATCCTCTATTCCCCTAACCAATATTGAGTTGACAGCTGCCCCTCCAGAGAGAAAAACAACTTCATTCTCCTCTTTCAGAGCAATTCTAGCCAGACCTCTTCCCAGCTGATATATCACAGTGTAGGCAAGATCCTCTTTCCTTGCATCGCTCTCAATTATGCTTTTCATGAGGTAGGAGGTGTCCAAAACATCGCTCCCCTTTATCTCTATTTCGTCAAGAAGCCTTCCGTTTTCAGCAAAGGACTCCAGCTTCATGGCAGGCTCTCCTTCATATGTCCTCTTGTAGCAGATGCCCAGCAGAGCTGAAACGGAGTCAAGAAATCTACCAAGGCTGGATGTCCTTATTGATCCTCTTGCCTGTCTCAATGCCAGCTCTGCCTCCTTCATCTCATTTGGAAGATGCTTATATAAGTTTTTTTCTTTCAAAAAGCTGCAAATCTCATCATCTGTCATGAATGTGGACATGATGCCTATCAACATTCTGACAGGATAAAGGGTGGCAAGATCCCCGCCGGGCATAGGCTGGTGTTTGAGCCCTCCTATCCTTCTCAAATCCCCTCCCTCTATGAGAAGGACCTCTCCTCCCCAGTACGTCCCATCTGCTCCATATCCTATTCCATCAACAGCTATGCCTACAATTCTGTCTTTCTTCAGCTTTCTCTCACCAGCAACGCTAAGCAAATGGGCATGGTGGTGCTGAACCTCCAAAACATCCCTAAATCCCTCCGATAGGATCCTGGATTTGTATTCAGGATGCATATCAACTACGCATAATGCATCGCTCAGCTCAACTTTATATGCCCCAGCTAGGAACTTTATCGCTCTATCAAGCTCCAATAAATTCTCGTAAACATCAGTATCCCCTATGAACTGGGTCATAATCACCTTATCATCAAATGCAATTGCTCCTGCATTTTGGAGCTCTGCTCCAAGTGCAACAACAGGTCTATCCAGCTTTGAGGGAAGCTCAAACCACATGGGAGCATATCCTCTTCCTCTTCTTATCATTGTAATTCTTCCGTTTGTTATTCTGAGGACGCTGTCATCAACTCTGTTCACTATTCTCCTGTTGTGATGCAGAAAGTAATCCACTATCCCTCTAAGCTCCCTCCTAGCTGATTCCTCATCTCTGCACATTGGAAGATCTCTCAGATTTCCGCTTGTCATTATCAGGAACTTGTCCTTAGTTTTCTCGAGTAAAAGATAGTGCAAGGCTGAGTATGGAAGCATAACACCAAGATAATTTAGACCGGGAGCCACAAGATCCGATACCCTACTTCTCTTCTTTTTCAGCAGAATTATGGGTCTCTCCGGTCCTGTCAGCAATTTCTCCACTCCTTCTATCTCCACTATGCTCGATGCCACATTCAGATCAAGGGCCATCAGGGCAAATGGTTTCTGCGGCCTGTTTTTTCTTTTTCTGAGCTCCGATACAACCTCATCATCAGTTGCTAAAGCTGCTATGTGATAGCCACCTATTCCCTTCACTGCTACTACCTTTCCAGAATCTATGAGTTCGGCAGCTGTTTCAATTGGTCTCTCTGTGATTACCCTTCCTCTTTCATCCTCCAGCCATAGGACAGGCCCGCACTGAGGACAGCTTATCCCCTCTGCATGAAATCTCCTCAGGTTTCCCGGATCATTGTACTCAGATAAGCAGTTGTCGCAGAGAGGGAAATCCCTCATCGAGGTGTTATCCCTATCGTATGGAACTGTGAACATCATGCTATATCTAGGACCGCACCAAGCACAGCTGTTGAAGGCATATTCATATCTTCTGTCCCCTTTATTCAACGCCTCCCTCAAGCAGTCCTCGCATATTCCAAAGTCCGGAGGTATCATGGAGGGTTTTTTCATCTCCCTTCCGCTCTCCATTATGTGGAACCCCTTTATTCCAATTGATCTGGATGAAAGAACTGTTATCTCATCTATTCTGGCTGGAGGCGGTTTTCTTCTCATTATAAGCTCGAGAAAGAGGTCTATATCATCCTCCTCAACGTATATCTCAACCTCGCTCCCACCTAGGTTTCTCACATATCCATTTAGCTTGAGCTCCGTTGCCAGCCTGTGGATGAATGGCCTGAACCCAACTCCTTGAACTATCCCAGTTATCCTTATTGTCTTGGGCATCCCTCCTCCTGCAATGGAATAGCTTATATTTCCTTCTGTTCTTCAGTAGTTCGGTGATGAGGATGGGTGACCATCTTTGTGTTGGATATCCTTCTTCTCGATATATCAAACCTATTAAGTCATGAAAATATAGTAGAGAGAAGGGTTGCCTCTCTCTCAGCAAGAATTCTGAAAGATGGGTTCATAAAAAAGGCTATTGCAGTTGATCAATCAAGTTTTGTCGTTCTCGATGGACATCACAGAGTTGAGGCAGCTAGAGCAATAGGGCTCAGAAGAATACCAGCCATCATCTTGGATTACAGCTCTGAAAAGATCGTTGTTACTCCCCATAGCATAAGCAAGGAGGATGTGATAAGAGCTGCTTTAGAGGGAAGAAAGTTTCCTCCCAAGACAACTAAGCACATGATATCGCTGGAGGGCCATCTTTTCCACATATCCAGAATAGAGCCGGATGTGAGACTTGATATCAGGGCGCTGAGGTGATCTCATGATAGCCAGAAGCGTTCTTGATTTAATAGGTAGAACCCCAATGGTAAAGATAAACAAGCTTGTGAGCAGCGAGGATGCAGAGCTTCTGGCAAAACTTGAGTGGTACAACCCAGGAGGATCTGTGAAAGATAGAATGGCCCTCTATTTAGTGGAGGCAGCTGAGGCATCAGGAAGACTTAGAAAGGACAAGGTGATAATAGAGGCCACATCGGGAAATACAGGAATAGCTCTGGCGATGATAGCTGCTGTCAAAGGATATAGGATAGTGGTTGTGATGCCAGAATCCGTCAGCATAGAGAGGAGGAAGATAATAAGGGCATATGGTGCAGATCTCATTCTATCTCCTGGGGAAAAGGGGACGGCAGGTGCGATAGAGCTGAAAAGAAGGATCATAGAGGAGGATCCGGAGAAATATGTGGATCTGGATCAGTTCAGCGATCCAGCTAATATAATGGCTCATTACCAGACAACAGCGAGGGAGATAATAGAGCAGACATCTGGCAAAGTCGATATGGTGGTAGTTGGCATAGGAACTGCTGGAACAGGTGTTGGAATATCGATGGGGCTGAAGGAATACAAAAAAAGATGTGAGGATAGTTGGAGTCACTCCAAAACCCGGTATCAGCATACAGGGGCTGAGAAATCCAGCCGAGGAAAATCCAACAAAGCTGTTCAGGCCAGATGCCTTCGACGAGATAGTGGAAATAGAGGATCTCAGCTCAATAAAGCTTATAGCAAGGGAGCTTGCGAGAAAGGAGGGGCTTTTAGTAGGCCAGAGTTCTGCAGCAATAATGGATGTCGCTGTGAAGAAGGCAAAGGAGATCGGAAGAGGGAGGACAATTGTGGCAGTTCTGCCTGATAACGGGCTCAAGTATCTCAGCACTGATCTGTTCGAATATTGAACCTCAAAGGAGAATTTCCTGTAATAAAGGAAATGGATAAAATTCTATCTAAAATAAGTCTTTGATGAGAAATTCTACTTGAAATTCTAAGTTTTTCTTCAGTACCTCTGATGGAAGAAATGTTTATAAGCAAGTGGTTCTAAACTTAAGTGGGTGAAACATATGACCCGACCCAAGAGGGAGACCGAGAAGGTTGAGGACCTAGTTTGGAAAGATCTTGCACCCTATATAATACTGGCATTGCTTGAAAAAGAGCCAATGCATGGATATGGAGTCAAAAAGAAGATACTTGAACTCTCTCATGCAAAAATGGGATCAACTACAATATATGCCATAATATACAGTTTGATGAAGCTGGGGCTTGTCGAGGGAGTGTGGCAAGACAGAAGAAAGGTGTACAAGCTAACCGACAAGGGCAAATACGTTCTGGATATCTCCAGAAAGGCGATAAGCCAGACTATAACCGCCTGAACTCCCCTCTTTTTTCTTTTTTATCATAAAGATTAGGACAGAGGATCCGGTGAGGATAGCTCCCAGCAGTATCATGGCTGATATCCCATCCCTTGGACCAAATGCGCTCATAAAGGCTCCTCCCATTATAGGCCCTAGGACATTCCCCAAGTTCATTATGAAGCTGTAGAATCCCATGAAAGAGCCTCTAGCTCCCTCCTTGGATATATCAGCAAGGAATGCAAGCCCGGCAGGGGAGAACATGAGTGATCCAAGGCCCAAGATCGCTATCAATGGAATTGCAATGTGATATTTCACAAATCCTGCATGCCATGCATAAATTGTGATCAGAAGGAGAAATATGGAGATAGAACCGGTGAGAAGAGCCTTTGTTCTCCCTATTAAATCAGATATATATCCGTAAAGGGGCTGGGTTATGGCTAGGATTGCTATTAAAGCTGACAAATAGGATCCAATTCTGAAGAAGCTGTGATGCCCTCCCATGCCTCTGATGATGAGGGGTCCAAATGTGAGAAAGAAGCTTATGAACATCATTATGGTGAACCACATAACTGTCAGCAGAACGGCCTCTCTTCCCCCCGTTATCCCCTTGAATGCGATCTTAAGTCTGGTTTTAAGATCCATTGTGGATCTTCCAATGTCTCTTGGGAGAAGAAAAGCTGTTATAATCAATCCAAGAGCAGCTATAAGGGACGCAACAAAGAAGGGGGATCTCATATCCTTTGTTGCATCTATTACCAATCCGGAGAGGGGGAAACCTATTATATAGCCTGCCATGTTCACAAGATCGTATATTCCCATCTCCCTCCCCCTTCTGCTCTCCTTTGCTACATCGGATACTGCTGCCAGAGAGCTTGCCATAACAGATGCAGCTGCTATCCCCTGAATTCCATGTATCAATGTCAGCAGAATGGTGTTCCTTGTGAGGGAGAAGAGAGGAAGATCGATAGCAGATAAGAGGAGCCCGATAAGCAGAAAAACCTTCCTTCCATATCTGTCAGATAGGACTCCGAAGGGGAAGACGAGAAGAAGCTCAGCAACAGGATATGCAGCAGCAATTATGCCAACTGAGAGATATTTCTCACCTATGTATAGAGGGAGAGCGAAGACCACAAGCCCAAAGCTCAGTCTCATTGAGAGCACTGAAAGGTATATAGGCGTGAGCTCCTTCAGATAGGGCATCTTCCTCGGTGATAGAGATCCTATTTAATAACCTATGGTCAGATGGGAACTGCAGCTCTATGCCTGAAGACCACTCTCTCCCCAGATATTCTCTCTAGAAGCTCTTCAGCTTCCTTAATACAATAAGAAAGATGGTTTAAAGAGTGAGCATCGGTTCCTATTGTGAACCTGACCTTTTTCTGGACAAGCTTCCTGCAGATCGCCTCTGCTGGATAGATCTCCCTAGCAGGATACCTTAATCCGCTGGTGTTTATCTCCACAACTTCTACATCTAGGTTTTCGGGGAATATATCACTTCTTCTCCCGAACTTCTTCGGCAGGTCAAGGTGGCCGATAACATCAAACAAGCCCGATGACGATGCCATTTCCACAAGCTCATAATATTTTCTGTATATTTCATCCACTTCTCTCTGGCTCTTTCCAATCCAGAACTCCTCCGAAAGATCTATTGGAGCCATGTCGACAAAATGAACGCTTCCTATGACTAAATCAAGGTCCAGCTCCTTCAGCAAATTCTCTATAATTCTCTCAGATTCAGGAAAGTAGTCCACCTCAAGGCCCTTGAGCACCCTTACCTGCGCTTCAACTTTCTCTATTTCCTTCAAGTAGCTCTTTATCCTACCTGCAGGTATTGAATAAGGCTCTTGTGAACCATCCGGCTTTATGACGAGGTGATCTGTTATAGCTATCTCATCGAAAACTTTCTCTGCTGTCCTCACAACCTCCTCCACCGAGTTATCCCCATCGCTCCACTGAGTGTGGATATGATAGTTTGTCCTGAGCTTCATCCTCTCTTCGCCCGGGAGATCTTGAAAAAGTTGACAGAACCGCATGAGCTGCATTTCACATATACGCCGTATTTTCCTCTCTTTGGTATTGCTGTTGAGCCACAATTGGAGCATCTGAGAGGGGATCTATCACAGTTGCCCAAGCATCTCTCATATTTTATGTGCTTCCCGCTCTTTGTCCTTATGCTTCCAGCAACTAGCGGAAGGCCGCACTCACAGGAGCCCTCGATAACTCTCTCTTTCGGCATTAAGTCGTATTTTACATCTCCATTAATGCAGATTACAAAAGGGCCAAATCTGCTCCTTCTCAAAACAAGAGCTCCTCCGCATTTGGGGCATGTTCCGACAGATTTAGCCTCTATTGCTGAGGATATACTCTCTCCTATTGCTTTTTCTAGCTCCTTGAACTTGATCATGTAGCCAGACAGCTCATTCAAAGTCTTCCTGAGGAAGTCCTTGTGGTTTAGCTCACCCATCTCTATCCTTCTCATCGCCTCATCTAACTTTGCTGTCATATTAGGATCAACTATCTCCGGCACCAAATCGGATAGGACATCGACAACCCTCTCCCCTATCTTGGTTGGCCTGAAGGTCTTTCCCTCCACATAACCTCTCTCCTTTAAAAGGTCCAGAATGACAGCTCTTGTGTTCTTTGTCCCCAGTCCAAGCTTCTCCATGGCTTTTATCAAGCTTCTAGGGGTGTATCTCTTTGGAGGCTTTGTCTCCTTTTCCTCCACCTTTATATCAATAAGCTTCACTTCCTGCCCATTTTCTATCCTTGGAAGGGGTTTCTCCTCGGATTTCATGAAGGGATAAACCCTTCTCCATCCATCAGATAACCTTACAACTCCTCTAGCTATGAAGACGTTTTCCCCGATTCTGACAGAGATTATAGTTCTCATATCCTCCCCGTCCGGAGATAGAGTTGCCAGAACCCTCCTTGCTATTATCTCATACACCTTCCTGTGGTTCTCTGTAGGGAATCCTTTTTCCGGAGCCCCGACTATATGAATGCATGGATGTGCTGGATCATCTTTTCTTCCTTCAACGGCTTTTTCCCTCATGTTCTCCAGAACCCACATCGCATCCCTGCTCAGAGGGCTGTAGGATGCTATTATCTTCACCATGTCCAGAAAATCCTCCTTTCTCCAAGACTTTGGATATTTCTGGCTTTCAGTCCCTATATAGCTTATCAGACCTGCTTCATATAGTTGCTGTGCTATCCCCCTTGTTCTATCAGCTATCTGCCTTGGAGTCAATCCTGTTATGGAGCTCACTTCTATCTGCATCGTGGTCCCATCGAACGGAGGCGGAGGTCTCAACGAGACCTTCCTCTCTCTCACATTAGCCCTAGACTCCGAGCCTACAAGGGTTTTTATCTCTTCTATTTTTCCAGGATCCTTTATCTTACCCCTGAGAAAGGCCTCAAATTTCCTCTCTCCTGCCTCAAATATCCCCTTTATGACGTAGAACTTCTCCGGGACAAAGCTTCTTATCTCCCTCTCCCTCTCAACTATCATCCTAAGCGTTGGCCCCTGAACTCTCCCTGAGCTCAAAAGCTTCACCCATCTGTGGTTTCTAGCTGAGAGAGTGAGAGCTCTTGTGATATTTGCTCCCCATTCTAGATCCAGCACTCTTCTGGCAAAGCCGGCATATGCTCTAGTATAATCCATATTTTTTAAATTTTCATATGACTTCTTTATCTCTGCTTCTGAGAGGGAGCTGAACTCCATCCTCTTGACCTCTCCTTTTATATTCAGAGCTTCCAGTATCTCAAGACCTATTGCCGAGCCCTCTGTGTCCAAATCAGTTGCTATCACTATGAGATCTGCATCCTCCGCCTCTCTCTTTATTGCGTCTATGTAGGCCTTCTTTCCGGCTATTGGCTTGTAAATAAGATTTTCAGGCTCTACTATTATGGGATATGTCCATTTTCCATCGGGATAATCCAGCTGGAAGATGTGGCCGGATGCCGGCACAACTGTGTGAAGATCCCCTCTGTAAAACCTGTAGATTTTCACCTTTCCCTTAACTTCCTCTTTCATCTTTCCTCCGCTCAGCACTCTAGCTATTCTTTCAGCAACGCTTGGCTTCTCAGTTATTATGAGGATCTTTTTCACAGCTGGTATCACAATCTCTTTTTAAAAACTCCCCCTTCTCATGAGCTTATGGATTTAGTGGATCTTCTGAACAATGAGGTGGGGAAGTACATAAGGTGGTGCACCCCCTCTGTTCTTCAGGAAGCGAAGAAAGTAACTGATATATACGGCAGTGATGTCTCCGCATCATTCTCCTTGCACGGAAATCCGATAGAGATAACAGGGATATTCGAGGAGGCTATGGAGAGAGCTGCCAAGCTATATAATGCTGATAGAACCCTTTTCAGTGTAAATGGATCCACTGGTAGCGTCTATGTCGTGATGAGATATCTATCCCTGATGTACGGAAATCCCCTCATCCTCGTCACAAGGAACATCCATATAAGCGTCCAGAATGCCTGCGAGGACTTCGGAATAAGGTTTAGGTTTATAAAGTCGTACTACGATCCAGAAATAGATTCCCTCATACCTCCAACTCCTGATGATGTAAAGGAGGCTTTGGAAAGGAATCCTGAGGCAACTGCAGTTCTCCTCTCAAATCCCACATATGAGGGCCTTTCCTGTAGGCTTAGGGATATAGTTAGAGTTGTGAACAACTTCGATAGCAGCATAATCGTTATAGTGGATGAAGCTTGGGGAGCTCACTTCAAGTTCAGTGAAAAGCTTCCCGAGACAGCAATGGACGCAGGGGCTGATGTGAGCATACAGAGCACGCATAAGCAGGGAGGATCCCTTCAACAGACTGGGATGATACACTGGAAGGAGAGGGTGATAGACTCCGATTTAATGCTTGATGCTTACAGGGGATATGCGACCACAAGCCCCTCTTATCACCTTCTTGCATCCCTTGATGCAGCTAGGAGCCATCTGGAGAGAAGAGGAAGAGAGGAGGTTGAGAGGATAATAAGGATATCTGAGATCTTTAGAGAGAAGCTTAGAGGAATAAGAGGCCTGAGAATAATGGATGATGAGATGCTGGAGAAGTGGAAAGATCATATTTCGGGCATGGATTTGACAAAAACTCAGATTGTCCTGACGAACTTCGATATAACTGGATTCCAGCTGGACAATATGCTTCAGGCTAATTACAGAATAGTCCCTGAAAAAGCAGATTACAACTCAATACTGTTCCTTGCAACCTTTCAGCTAAAGGAGGAATCTGTAGAGCCAACTGTTAATGCCATTGAGGATTCCCTGAAGGACAGGCACTCAATGAACAGAAAGAGCCTATTGCTTCCACCTTTGAGATGTGATTCACCGAAAATAGAGCCATATTTAGTGAGAAGGATGCCAAAAAAGCTTGTTTCAAGAAGGGTTCCTCTAGATCTTGCGCAGGGCTTAGTATCTGCTGAGAACATAGTCTCATATCCTCCAGGTATTCCGATACTCATAAAGGGATTTCTGATAAGAAAGGAGGACATAGACTATATAAGGGAGGTGAAGAGAGCCGGAGGGATCATAATAGCCAAGGATATGTCCTTAAGGGAGGTTGAAGTGCTCAGGCCTCCTTAATTTCGCAAGGCTATTTGTTTTAGGTGGCTTATCTATTTCTATAACTTTTATATCCTATTAGCATAGTTTTTATGTTCTACTGTGTTGATCGAAACTCCTTTCTATATCTCCTCATGAGATCCTCCATCTCTGCTAAGATGTCCAGCTCGTTATCGACAGCAGCTCTCTCAACATCCTCCCTTAAGCTCGCTATATACCTGTGCACATAATTCTCAACTGACTTCTTCTCCTCCCTCAGCTTGTCTTCATCCAGCTTTGCGCTCGGATCTCTCTCCTTCATAAGCCTGTAGCAGAGCTCCAGTTCCGACATGACACTGCTGAGCATGAGGACAAGCCTTTTCATCTCATCAATAGTCTCCTTTAGTCGCAACCTGTAGTAAAGATATCTGCCCTCAACTTTCAACAGCTTGTACCTGATATCCCATATCTCCCTCTCCGATACATTCTGATATATCTTCTCCAAGCTCCAGTACCTATATCCCTTCTCTATAAGCTCTTTAATTGCTATATTTTCGTCTTTAATTCCTTTTTCCCTCATATAGCTGTCTATGATGTCCTTGACCATGCTCAGATCTGGATAGTTCCTAGAATGACCTTTGTTCAGGGATTTGATTAGGTGGAACTCAATCGCCTCCCGAAATCTGCTTTGCAACGCATTGCCTAAAAAGTCTTTATTTCATTTAGAGAAGTTATTTAAGCTCCTGTATACAATCCTCAGCTTGCTTTCATCCGGTTGATAAGTACTGAAAAGGTTAACTTTTAATATAAGTTTAACTTAGCATTGTTGGTGAACTGAAGTGAGAGTTGTGCTTCGGATGAGGAAGAAGGGGGTTTTAATACTTCCGAAATCCATTCGGGAAGCTGCCGGGATAGATGAGGGGGAGGTTATAGCTGAAGCTAGGGAGGGAGAAATTGTGCTGAAGCCATTCAGGCCGAGAGAAGTAGAAATAGATCCTAAAATTGTTGATCAGATCTTAAAGGAGGAGAATGAGCTTGAGAGGAGGAAGATAAGTGCGATCCTCAAGGAAATACGTGATTGACACAAGCGTGGTGGTTGAGCGTATAATAAAGAGCTCCCCCTATAAGATTTTAGCGGATAGACTTTTCGATGCTGCTGTAGAGGGAGCTGTAAAATTGTATGTAACGCATCAGACAAT
>NZ_RCOS01000134.1 GCF_003947435.1 Candidatus Methanodesulfokora washburnensis | reverse complement strand
TAGCTGAGGAGAGAGGTTTTCAGTCTCAGCATAATCAAAATATAAAAATAGTTATAAAGCCTAAAGCTCTGGAGATGAAAATTTTCCTTAGGTTTTTTAGTTTTAGGAAAAAGAGTTTCAATAAAATCTAAGCTAATGGAGGGGATATTTTTCAGTTAAAAATTAGATGTGTTTAGGTGAACATTGCTCAGAGAGGCTCTATTTTTCAATTAAAAATTAGATGGCTCAGGGATGCTGTGTTCACAAATTTGTGGACAGTCGAGAGGGGGGAATTAGTTTTAAATCTGTGGAATAGAGGCTTGAAAGGACACTTATTTATAAGGGGGATTCTAGGGGGGGATGGATTGTTCACAAATTTGTGGACAAAGGGGGGGAGGGGGGAGGGTTTAAATACCTCAATTTCATTCATTCTTGTGAAGCAAATTCCTATTCTAGGTTTTTGTAATCTATTTTCCAGATTTTATGAATAAGGAGCAAAATAAGCTCTAGGAAAGCTCAGTTTAGCTCATAGTTTTAGAAACGTTAGCTTTTTATTACCAAATTGGTAAATTGCTAGGGGGATGTGGATATGGCATGTGGTGAGAAGTCCCCAGACATGTCCCAGATAGGTGATGAGGAGAGGAGGCTTCTCCTCTCTGAGGAATTCAGGAGAATTGTGGAGGAGGAGGTAATAAAGGCGGACTACGAAGGGAGACTGATAAGCACATGGAGGAACTTCGTCGTCTTTGGAAACTGCGGACACATCATAATAATGGATGAGGACAGAAATAGGCTCTTTTTCGTGGCTCACAAGATAGATGAGGCTGTCGATTTCCTTCTCAACTCAAGGGACATAAAAATCCTTTGGATGAGGCATGAAGGAAACTATGAAATAATTGATGATATAGACAGATTCATAGTCAGGATCTTTGATGATGAGATAGATGGGGAGGTAAAGGAGTTCAAGACTGAGGAGGAGGCTCTTAATTTCATAAAGGAGAGGGAAATGAGGGTTCACGGATGCTTTGATGTGAAAAAAGAGGAGGAGGAGGTCGATATTCCATGAGCATATTTGAAAAAAGGAAAATCCCTGTCTATTCACCTTTGAATGATAGAACTTTGGAAAAAAGGCTGAGTGATGAGGAGAAGAGAAGGATAAGGGGATATGAGGAAAAAGCTCTTAGAATAGCTGATGAGATCCAGAAAAAGGTTCAAAGAGCCTATATTCTTGGAATAGAGGTTAGTGAAAGAGGTTTTATCATAGAATGCGATCAAAGGACTCTAACAAAGGATGAGTTTGATGAGATAAGGGGAATAGCTGATGAACATGGCTTTTCCATAGACTTTGAGGCAAAGCCTTATTGTGATCAGATAAGGGGAGGATTGGAAATAAGATATGAGTTTGTTGAGAAAAGGGGAGGTGAGCTGAGAAATGACAATAGATGGAATGGGAGATCCTGAGGAAAAGAGGCTCATAGAGGAGGAAAGGAGGAGACATTTCCCCTCTTTCCTTTGCAGGTGGTATTATAGAGGGAAAAGAAAGGAGGGGATGAGGGATGAATGAGCTAGGTATAGAGGAGATAGCTGAAAAGCATAATCTAAAGCTCTCATTTTTCATAAACCCAGAGAGCTACTATTTCCTCCTTATTCACTTGAAGTTTAGGGAGGAATGAGAAAATGGCTAAGAGGAGAGATTCCGTTATGAAGTCTCTTTACATCCCTGTTGATCTGATGAACGAGCTTAGAAAAATAGCTAAGGAGGAGGAGACATCAGTTAATTCCCTGATTGTAAGGGCAGTTGAGGAATATGTTAAAAGGAGGGGAGGGGATAGGGATGGCTGAGGAGGAGCTTAAGGGATCTGTCTGTCCTAGATGCTCTTCTCTGATAGATTATATTGAGAGGAGGGAATCAGGGGGAAACACCTATCTCTATGCTGTCCATGTTGAAAAGGAGGAGGGAAAGAGGAGGCTGAGGAAATGCTATCTTGGGCCAGAAAATCAATATATCTATGTTTCGAAATTGCACACAAGGGAGGGACTTGATCTAAGGGGACTTATGGACTATGAAAGGGCAATAGAATATCTCGAATCCTTAAAGGAATATTTCAGAGGAGTTTCACTAAATGATGGTAAAAAGGAGGAGATAGCTAGGATAGGGATGGATCTCTTAGAGATAGCAGGGCTTCAGAATATAGCCTCTGAGACGATAAAAATAGATGGGGAGACACTCTCTGATGTGATGCAATATTTTATGAAAAGGAAAACTAAGGGGATGACTAAGGAGAGGATAGAGAGAGCTAGAGAAGTTTTCAGAAAAGTTTTCTCAAAGGGGATAAAGACGATAGTTGTGGAGGGATGAGATCATGAAAAAGGGAATTTCCAAGTTTTTCAGAAAGCTTAAAAGAGCAATAAGGAGGTTTTTCAGGAGAAAGATCCTGAGAAAAGGAGTTAAAAGGACATATACGGATGCTGAAAGGCTAGCTTGGTATATCTATAAGTTTTCATCTTCATGCGGAGCTTTCAAGGAGAATCCCACAAAGGAGAATTTAGAAATGCTGAAAAAGACTACAACACAGCTGAATGAAAGATTAGGGATAGAGCTAAATGGCATTTTAGAGATAGCTGAGAAATACCTTCAGAATCCATGCACGGATCTAAAGATAAGCTTAAATGAAAAAGCAAGGGATCTAATCATGGAGATAATGGAGAAGGGATTAGTGAAGGAGGAGGAGATAGAGGAGGGGGATGATTAGATGAGGATAAATGAGAGGGAGAAGGAGGCTATTATAGCCTGTATTATATGCAAACCTCCTTATGAGGAATACGAGACAGAGAGAAGGAGAAGGAGGAGACAGGGAGATAGAAAAGGCTGAGCTTTCCCATATCCCTTTTTTCGAAAAAAGATCTAGGAACCACATCATCAGGGGGGAGGTTTATCCCCCCCTCTATGATGTGGGACGTGAAGTTCGACCCAGCTATGCTTTTATATAGCAAAGAGGTATATAAAGATTGAGGGAAGGATCAAAGAAATGGCATATCAGAAGGAGGAGAAAAAGGAGAGGAGAGGGATAAAGGAGATGGAAACCTTTGATAACGAATACAATGGAAAGATTGTTAAGATAAAAGTTACAACAGGAGAAGTAATTCAGGGAAGATGCGTTACAAGTAAATATTTTATAAAGATAATAGGGAATCCTGTTAAATATGTGAACAAAGCTCATATCGTTCTTATTGAACTTATGCAATAGGCACAATAAAGGTTTATAAATGGCTTTTTGAGAAAATTTCATAGTGAAAAAATGATGGAAATCCAGGATCCCAGATTAATAAGAGAGAGGAAAGTTTTATTAAAACTTTTAGAGATGGGAAAGGAGAGGAAAAGGAGAAGCTATAACAAAATAATAAAATCCTTGATAAAGGAGGGGATGACTGAGGCTAAGGCTGTCTTCATAACGGCAAAGCTCATAAATGAGGGAATTCTGAGGAGAATAGGGAGCTATTTCGACAGAGCAATCTATGAGATAGACGTTAAGGCATTAGAGAGGCTTTTAGAAACTGAGGAATAGGGAAAACAGAGGGGAAAAGAGGGAACTAAAGTTTATATAGGAGATCATTCCTAATCTAGGATAGAGGGATGAGCATGGGGGGATATGTAATAGTCCCAAGTAAGAGGTTTTTGGGTCTGATGGGACTTTTAGATGAGGCAAAAAAGAACAATAAGAGGACGTGGATAGAGATCATAACAATAATGATGGGGAAAGGAGTTTCTAGAAAATATGCTGAGCTTATTGTCGTGGAATTAAAAGCTAGGGGGATAATAAAACCCATCAATGAACCTCATCACCCTGTTATCTATGAGATAGACATCAAGAAGCTTGAGGAAACTTTATCTCCTCTTAAAGAGATGATTGAGGTCAGATAAAAATGGAAAAAGAGAGGACAGAAAAGGAGGTTCTCAAGGAGAAAATCCCATGTGGTGAGAAGTCCCCTTCATCATTAAATAGTGGTGTTCTGAATAAAAATTTTTCGTTTTCACAGAATGAGGAGGAGATAGAGGAATGGATCCATGAGACAGCAAAAAGAATAGCTGATGTGATAATCCTAAGATATGCTTTTTCTGAGAAAGAGGCTTCGAAAATTCAATCTTTCTTTTTCCCAAGAAGAGGAGGGATGATATATGAGAAGGAGGAGGCAAGGAGCCACGAATAAAAATAGGGAAAAGGGGGATATAAATCCTTATCAGGGATTATCCCCTGATGGGATAAGACAGATATTTGCTAATGCTCTATCTAATGCCCTGGCTGAAAAAATACAGGATATAATGCCATCTATCGATATTTGGCTCTCAATGTCCCATTTAGAAAAGAAAAGATGGTTTAAAGAGCAAAAAAGAGGCTTTCTATTGCCTTTAGCTTTAGGGAAAGCACTAGCTAGGGGGATATTAACACCAAAGCCAGAGGATGATCCCACAGAAATAGCCTCATCTTTGGAAAACATGAGGGAGATCTTTAACAAAAGAATAGAGTTCAGGGATAAGCCATCTTTGATATATGAGATAATAAGGGAGCTAATCGAGGCTCAATATATGGGATTCGTGAACCTTAAAATTGAGGAAAGCAAGGAGGGAGAGCTTTATGCCTATTTCCCCCCTGATAACATATTAATGGAGCCTAAGGAGATAACAAACCTCCTTATTCTATATGGGATAAGTGATTCCCCAGATATGCATATAGTAATAAGCACAGCCTTAAAGGAGATTCAAGCACAAGCTGAGGAAATAGGAATCTATGATATAAATCCCCCTGATCTTCTCCCTCTGAGCAATGGGAAAGTCCTAGATATGAACGATTTAAAGGTGAAATATGCTGAGGGGAAATATTTCACAAAAATACTTGTGAATTATCCCTCTGAGAGCTTCTTAAAGGGAATAGAGGAGGAGACGATAGATGAGAGCTATTTCAAAAATGAAGCTTGGTATAAGATCATTAGACAACAATATGATGAAGCGAATTGGGAGAGGCTAAAGCTATGCTTAGGCACGATATTAGCAGGGAAGAACACGGATGAGAAGATAAACATAATAACAGGGGATCCAAGATCAAGGAAAACCACACTATTATTTAGGCTTATAAAACCTGCTTTGGGATCCTTTGCAGTCTCAGGGGATCTAAAGCAGATAGTGAGCAGAAATAACCGATTTGCTCTGCAACATGCCTTAGGATCTAAGGTTATGCTGATGTCTGAGGCAGGGGACATTATAGTTAAGGATATTGAGATACTAAAGAGGATAACAGGAGGAGACACGGTCTATGTTGATATAAAACATAAAAATCCAAGACAACAGGATATGTATTTATGCATGTTCATAGCAACTAATGAGATCCCAAGATTCCCAAGACTGACTGATGAGGCTCTATTAAACAGGATAAACATAGTAGAAACAACAAATCCACATGAATGGACAGAGGATGAGAGAAAGCTGATGAATGAGGTAAATATAACCTCATTTTTGGAATTCCTCATCTATTGCACCTATTTGGTCAAAAAGAGGGGATGGATAGTTAAGGATGAGGAAGAGAGGGAGAGAACCTATCAGCTATTGATAGAGTCTCAGTCTAATGTCTCAGAATTCCTAGAGGAATGTTGTTCTTTCGCTGAAACTTACGAAATCGAGGGAGAGATGTTATATCAAGCTTATGAAAATTGGTGTAAGGAGAACAAAGTATTCAGAGAGGGGAGAAACACATTTTACCACGACGTTGAGCTATTAGGAGCTGAAAAGGGAGTTAGAAGGATAAAACCAAAAAATAAGGTTTGGTTCAGGGGAATAGATCTAAAGGAAATTGTTAAGAGGAGAAGCCAAGAGCCTATCGAATATATGGAATAATTCAAAAAGGAGGTTAGGATGTTAGGTTTTTTTCCGCACTTTTTCTAGCTATATCCCCCCTTTTTTTATTGAACATATGCATATAACCCCCCCCATATATGTCCCCCAAATAATTGCTGAAAAACCTAACAATCTAACCCCTTTTCTGAAATATTCCTTTCCTTTACATATTAGGATTAGGCTCTCCTTTCCTGGATTTTGCTGTGTTCACAAATTTGTGAACAGCTGAGATCAGCATCCCATCCCCACAATTTTACGGGACATTATTTCACAGATTGATATGCACCACAAATTTGTGGACAGCACAGCCAAGAAAGAGATCCCTTAATACAATCAGGGAATATCCTTGATCTAAGCTTTAAGTCCCCTCCTCCACATTCTCCTCTTTTTCTGATTTTTCAGATTCCCTTATATCCTCTTTCTTCTCCTCTGGTGTTATAAGCCTCCTTATCTCATCCTTTCCCTCCTTTGTGGAATCGAGATAGTAGCAAAGCCTACTTGCCGTTATCCCCATTATAAAGAGCATCTCATCTAGATGGGAGTTGTTTTCCCCTATCTTTATTTTTATCCTGGCAATAGCCTCATCAATCCCTTCCTTCCATTTAGCGAAATCCCTGTTTTTCAACAATCCATATAAAATATTTACGAATGTATGATATTTCATAAGATCAGTTCCTCCTTCCCCATAAGCTCCTGCTATCCTCCTGATAAGGAGTGTTATATATGCCTTGAAAAGGTGATATTTGGCGAATCCCATCATCTCCCACACATTTATATCCCCTTTCCTCCTTATTGCATATTTCTCCAGGGTTCTAGCAACAGAAGACCATATTTTTATCCTCTCCTCTGGTGCTATAAGCATGAGGATTTTCACATATTGAAAGATGAGGTCAATTGTGCTCGTTCCTTTCTTTTTTTCTTGCAATATCTCATCTATATATACCTTCACATTTTTAGTAACTATTAGCAGGGGAGTTGGTCTTCTATATTCTCTCGAATTGCTCTCGTAACCCATACCTAATTAAGAAGAATCGGATATAAAAATCTATATCCCCTAATGGCAAGATTTTTTATAAAGATCTATTTGAATACTTTTATATTATGTTCATATTGCTTTTCATATCCTTTTTGACAAATATATGGAATAAGATTTAGCTCTAGGGATCATCCCCCTCCCATTCAGCTCCTCTGTCCACAAATTTGTGAACACATCTCAAGCCATTAGATTCAATTTAATATTTATGAGATAACATGGAGGAATTCATGGATATTCCCCTCATCATATCTTAGCTTTATTCCTAGAATCTATTCTGAATAATAGATCAGCCATT
>NZ_RCOS01000169.1 GCF_003947435.1 Candidatus Methanodesulfokora washburnensis | reverse complement strand
CTTCAGGTGCAATATACTTCCCGACATGGGCTGAGATCTCAGTAACGGGCATGCTTGTAGCCCTTGAGGCCCTAGCTTTCACGCTTGCTGTGAAGTATCTGCCGATATTTCCGGAGATAAAGAGGGAACATGCCTGATATAGTTGTGCTGGGAATTGGAAATCAGTACGCTGGAAATGACAGTGCTGGGGTGATTGTAGCTAGAATTCTCAGGGAAAAACTACCTCCTTCTATAACTGTCATGGAGTGCTCATCTGCATTTGATGCACTGATGAACTCCCCTGATTGCAGTGTAATGATAATAGTTGACTCCTTTCTGTCAGAAAATCCCGGTAGTCTCCTAATTGAGGCTCGTGAGAGAAAAAATGAGGAATATGGGACATTTCAGATAGATCCGCATGATATCGATGTGGATAAGCTCCTGAATTTGCTCTGGTTCTTCAAGAAATCCCTTAAAAAGATATTATTCATCGGGATAGGGGTAAATGAAATAGATTTAGGCGAGAATATAGCTCCAGCTGTTTCCAGTGGGATAGATCTAGCTGTTAGCTTGATCATGAACGAGATAAATAGGCTTAATGAAGAGCAAAAACCTTTTTATCTCTAGATTTCTAATATCTATATTAGTCAGAATAATGAATTAATTTTTCTATCTTTTTTCTACCAAGAAATTTTCAGAATTCTCTAAAAAAAGGACCCGTGCAACCCTCCTTTTTCCCATCCTTTCATAAATTTGTTATTGTTGAATTCTCCTTGAAAAGCTAGCTTTTTCTTGAAAAACCTCTTTATTCTACAAACTTTTTCCATATTTTTTCCAGAGAAAAATTAATATTGAAAACTCTTTCGTTTAATGGCAGGCGATCTGAAATGAGTGGTGGAATTTTTTCCTCTGCAATGCCGGTAATTAAAGGAGGGAAAGTCACTGGATCCCTAAAGAAGCTGGGAGGAGGAGATCTATTTATCTGCTATCAATGCGGGTCCTGCACGGCTATATGCCCAGTATCAGAAGAGCTGGAAACCAGCTTTAGAAAGGCCATCAGGTATGCTCAGCTGGAATTAGAGGATAGACTTCTATCAGATCCTCTTCCATGGCTGTGTTATTACTGCGGGGAGTGCACAAAGACATGCCCTAGGGATGCAAAGCCGAGCAGAATAATGGACTCTTTAAGACGATACTTAATAAGCAAGTATGATTGGACCCATATAGCAGGACTTGTCCAGTCCTCAAAGCTCTATTTAACGCTGGCTAACATAGTGTTATTTGCTATAAGCCTTTTGTTCATATACTTAATCCATGGACCCATGGATCAGACAAAGGTAGATCTCTCCATGTTTCTTCCTCCCTCAAAGGTTGAGTTGATGGGCATATCGGTGGGCTTGGTGTCATTAGTGATAATACTTGGTGGTTTGTACAGATCTTACAGATTTATCGTGCACGATAAAACAGCCAATTCTGCTAAAGGACCTCTCTCATCTCTCCCCACTCTGGTAAAGTATTTGCTCCTTCAGTTTCCCATGAACCGCTGCGAAAACAAAAGAAGATGGGTGGATCATTTGCTTATCTTTTATGGCTTCATTCTGCTAGGGATAATGACGCTGACTATGTTCACAGTGCTGACATTAGCACCCAATCCTTATTTATACGCTTCTCTGAGGGATCCGTCAACTTTCTTGGGTTTAGCATGGACCCTCTTGGGAGTAGCTGCCTCAGCAATGATACTTTATTCGATAATATCATCGATAGTAAATAGGCTTCGAGGTAAGGATATCTACTACATCACAGCTACCACGCACACAGACATAGCCTTCATAATAGTAGTTTTTCTGATAACCTTGACGGGCATTTTTGTACTCGCTTTTAGGCTGTTCAATCAGCCAATTCTAGCATATTACTCGTATGCAATACATGTAGCGCTTCAACCTTTATTGTTTTTAATTGAATTACCATTCTCTAAATTTTCTCATTTCATATATAGGCCTTTCATTGCATATTTTGCCTCAATGAAAGGCATGAGAATACCTCATGCTGTGTTTAAGAAAGGAGGTGGTTTGTTGTGAGCAAACCTGTTCTTGTTTTGGGTGGAGGTATAGCTGGTATTCAGGCTGCATTGGATCTGGCTGAGCAAGGGGTTGATGTGTATTTAGCGGACAAGCTTCCAAGTGTTGGAGGGAAAATGGCCCAACTTGATAAGACTTTTCCCACACTAGATTGTGCATCCTGTATCTTAACACCGAAGATGGCTGCTCTTCTCAGATATCCAAACATAAAGCTGATCATGTGCTCCGAGATTCAAGAAGTTGGTGGTAGTGTTGGCAATTTCTCTGTCAGGATTTTGAAGAGGCCCACCTATGTCGACTGGGATAAATGCAATGGCTGTGGCACATGCGTTGAAAAATGTCCCAAGAAAGTCCCAGATGAGTTCAACATGGGTCTATCGATGCGGAAGGCGATACACATAATGTTCCCACAGGCAGTTCCCCGCAAAGCCTTAATAGATGAGAAAGCATGCATGAGGCTCAATCCACCACCTGAGCTGAAGGAGAAAGCAAAGGGACCTCTATGCGGCATATGCGAAAGGGTCTGCCCTGCTAAAGCGATAGACTTTAATCAGAAACCTGAAACAATAGAGTTAAATGTAGCAGCAATAATAATAGCAACTGGAATGGAGTTATACAATGCAGGAAATATTCCAGAGTATGGGTATGGGAAATATCAGAATGTGTACACTCACTTGGAGTTCGAGAGACTTGTCTCAGCTACCGGACCAACACAGGGTGAGATTGTGAGGAGGTCGGATGGAAAACATCCGAAGAGGATTGCTTGGATACAGTGTGTTGGCTCCAGAGATGTCAGATTTAACAGTTATTGCTCGGCATTTTGCTGCATGGCTGCGACAAAGGAGGCAATACTGGCCAAGGAGCATCTCCCGGATGTTGAGTGCACGATATACTACATGGATATAAGGGCGTTTGGTAAGGGATTCAACGAGTTCGTGGAGAGGGCTAAAAGAGAATTCGGAATAAGGTATGTTCGCGGCAAAGTCGTCAAGATAGATGAGGATCCCAAGACAAAAAATCTAGTGCTGACATACGAGGATACCGCATCAAGCTACATGAAGAAAGAGGAGTATGATATGGTCGTTCTGGCAGTTGCAGTTAGGCCAAGTCCTCCACCTCTGCCAGTTGATCTCACTGCAGATGGATTTATAAAGCTGAGGGATCCCTATTTAGATCCTGTATCAACAACTAAAGAGGGCATTTTTGTTGTGGGGGTTGTGGCAGGAGCAAAAGACATCCCCGACTCTGTCACAGAGGCTAGTGCTGCGGCTGCAAGAGCTGCTCTCATAGCTAAGGGAATGCATGAAGCTCTTATAAGTATTCCGGTGGATGGAGGTGATTGTCATGTATGAGGAGCCGAGAATAGGTGTTTACATATGTCACTGTGGATTGAACATAGCCGCTACTGTAGATGTCAAGGAAGTTGCAGAATACGCAAAGACCCTTCCAAATGTTGTTGTGGCGAGGGATTATGTGTTTATGTGCTCTGAGCCGGGTCAGAACTTGATAAAAGATGATATAAAGAACCTCGGCCTGAACAGGGTTGTGGTGGCAGCATGCTCTCCCTCTATGCACGAACCCACTTTCAGATCTGCTGTGGAGTCAGCAGGCCTGAATAAATACCTCTTTGAGATGGCAAACATAAGAGAACATTGCTCTTGGGTACATGGGGACAGAAAACTGGCTACAGAAAAGGCAAAAGACCTAATAAGAATGGCAGTGGCAAAAGCAAGGCTTCTTGAGCCTCTCGAGGAGAAGGAGTTTCCTGTCTACAACAGTGTGCTTGTGCTGGGCGGTGGAGTTTCAGGAATAAGGGCAGCTCTTGAGCTTGCGAGGTATGGTTTTGATGTGTATTTAGTGGAAAGAAGCCCCACACTGGGAGGAAAAGCGGCTCTCATAGGACATGTAGATCTCCAGACAAGAGGTTCAGAAGTTATCAATAAGATGATCGAACTGATAAAGAGGAACCCTAGGATACATGTATTCACAAACTCTGAGCTAATCGAGCTTAAAGGGTTTGCAGGGAACTATGAGGCCAAGATAAGGGTTTATCCTAGGTATGTAAATGAAAGGTGCAACAGCTGTGGCGAGTGCGAGGAGGTCTGCCCTGTTGATGTGGCCAATGAATACGATTTCGGGCTGAGCAGGAGGAAGGCGATATTTCTGCCCTTCAGGGGGGCATATCCGCCGTATTATGTGGTGGATCACAGGGTATGCACAAAGTGCGGAGAATGCGTGAGAGTTTGCAGGTTTAATGCAATAGATCTAAGTGAGGAGCCGAGGGAGCTGGGTCTGAAAGTAGGGGCTCTGATAATAGCAACAGGATATGATGCCTACAGACCGCTCAAGGGGGAGTACAGTCACGGTTTTCACAACAACATAATAACGCTGTTTCAATTGGAGAGGCTTCTAGATCCCGAGGGACCAACACGAGGTGAGCTCGTAATTAACGGCAGAATTCCCAAGAGCATTGCATTCATACAGTGTGTTGGCTCAAGAAACACCACACCTAATGCTAGATCCTACTGCTCTAGGATGTGCTGCACAACTGCTATAATAGATGCGATAAAGATAAGAGAGAAATATCCTAATACAGATGTTTATATAATATACAAAGATATTATGACTTACGGAAGTGATGAGAGCCTGTACCTAGAGGCAGGCAGAAGGCTGGTGAGATTTGTAAAGTTTGAGGAGGAGCCTCCTAATGTTGTGATAAGCCCGGAGGGGCTTTTCATAGATTTATATGAATATACTATTCAGGAGAGAATCAGGATACCTGTTGATGCTGTTGTGCTTTCAACCGGTATGGTGCCGCGGCGCGATCTGGATGATGTAATCAGGGTGACAAGGGTCAGCAGAGGAGGAGATGGATTTCTGAGGGAGGCTCACTTGAAACTAGCTCCCGCTGAATCCCCGACAAAGGGCATATTTCTGGCAGGTACTGTGACAGGTCCGAAAAACATAATGGAGAGCATAAGGATGGGCAGCGCTGCAGCAGCAAAGGCTATGGCTCTGCTCTCAAAGGGAAAGGTGATCGCAGAGCCGATGATAGCAAATGTAAACGAGGATATATGCAGTGGATGTGCAATTTGTGTTGGGGTGTGCCCATATGATGCAATATCGATCAAGATAGTAGATGGCGACAGGATAGCGCATGTTGAGGAGGCTCTCTGCATGGGTTGTGGATCATGCGCTGCTGCCTGTCCCTCAGGAGCTATGCAGCAGCTTGGCTTCAAGGATCGACAGTTAAGGGCCCAAGTGTTAGCTGCTTTTGGGTGAGATCATGAGTGAGGGTTTTGAGCCCAAGATAGTTGTTTTTGCATGCAATTGGTGTACATATGCGGCCGTGGATCTGGCCGGAACGAGCAGAATTCAGTATCCTCACAACGTCAGGGTGATAAGGGTGATGTGCTCCGGAAGAGTTGATCCACAATTCGTGCTGGAGGCCTTTAACAGAGGTGCTGATGGAGTTATAGTAGCAGGTTGCCACCCACCAGCTGATTGCCACTATTCAGAGGGGAATTTCAAGGCATTCAGGAGATTTACATTGTTCAGAAGGCTTCTTGATTCGCTGGGGATTGAAAGAGAAAGGTTCAAGCTCGAGTGGATATCGGCATCGGAGGCAGGAAAGTGGGTCCAAGTAGTGAATGAAATGGTGAACGATCTGAAAAAGCTGGGCCCATTGAGGGAGAAGCTGGAGGTGAGGTAGATGGAGAAGCCCAAGGTAGCTTGGTATTGGTGTGCATCCTGTGGAGGGTGCGAGGAATCATTTGTCGATCTAGCAGAGAGATTGCTCACTGTATTCGAGAAAGTAGATGTGGTGTTCATGCCTGTTGCCATGGATTTCAAGAAGGAGGATGTGGAGAAACTGCCAGATGGATCCATAACAGTATCCTTTATAAACGGAGGGGTAAGGCTAGAGGAACATGAGGAGATGGTAAAACTTCTCAGAAGGAAGTCTCAGATAGTGATAGCCTATGGATCCTGTTCCTCTTGGGGAGGGATACCAGGTCTTGCAAACCTCTATAATATAGATGAAGTTCTCGCCAGAAAGTACCTCGAGGTTCCCTCTGTGGACAACCCGAATAAAATTCTGCCGGCAAAGCGCATTAAAGTGAAAATACCAGAGCTACAGAGAGAGGTGGAGCTTGAGCTCTCCGATATACTGCCAAAGCTTCTCCCCTTGGATAAGGTGATAGATGTGGAGTACTATATTCCGGGCTGTCCTCCAACACCGGATGTAGCATGGAACGCGCTTCAAGCACTTCTTTCAGGCAATCTTCCGCCAAAGGGATCAGTTATAGGGGCTTCATCGAGGTCTCTTTGCGATGAATGTCCGTTAAATGATACAAAGCCTGAGGAGATACTGCTGAAGGATCTGAAAAGGCCTTATGAATTCATTCCAGATCCGGAAAAATGTCTTTTAGTGCAGGGATTAATCTGTCTCGGTCCAGTTACAAGAGGGGGATGCGGGGCACTTTGTCCCAAAGCCAACATGCCCTGCACAGGATGTTTTGGACCTCTTGATAATGTTGCAGATTATGGAGGCAAGGCCCTCTCCTTCATAGCGAGCATAATGGACTACTCCCCGATGGAGGAGGAAGAGCTCAACAAGGTCTATGATAAGATCCCTGACTGGGTTGGCACGCTTTATAGATACTATTTAGCTGCTTCCAAGCTTGGAGGCAGAGTTGGTCTTGCTAAATCAAAGTTGAAGGGGGAGGTGGCTGAGGTATGAGCAGGCAGATAGTGATAGATCCTATAACACGTCTTGAGGGCCATGGGAAGATAGTAATAGTTCTGGATGACAATGGAAATTGTGTGAGAGCCTACTTCCAGTTACCGGAGCTCAGGGGATTTGAGAAATTTGCTGAGGGAAGACATGCTGAGGACATGCCTCAGATAACTCCTAGGATATGTGGAGTGTGTCCAACAGCACACCATATGGCGTCAACAAAGACTCTGGATGACCTCTTCAAGGTTGATCCGCCATCCGCTGCGAAGAAGATAAGGGAGATGTTCTACAACATGTTCATGCTCGAGGACCATGCTCTTCACTTCTACATCCTAGCAGGGCCTGATTTCATAGTGGGCCCTGATGCACCTAAGGAGGAGAGAAATGTAGTGGGAGTTCTGAGGAAAGTTGGAACGGAGGTCGGCCTGAAGGTGATAGGCACCAGAAAGAACATAAGGAAGATGATGGAGAGAATAGGGGGAAAGCCTATACATCCAGTTTTCGGCCTTCCTGGTGGAATATCAAAACCCCTCACAGAGGACATAGTGAGGGATCTAAGGGCATTTGCTGATGAATGGCTTGAGTTCTCCAAGTTCACGCTGAATGTATTCAAGAACATTGTTCTTAAGAATGAGAAGTACGTGGATCTCATAAAGAGCGAGGCATATACCCATAGAACTTACTACATGGGCCTTGTGGACAGCAAGAACAGGGTCAACTTCTACGATGGTATGATAAGAGTTGTCGACCCTGATGGCAATGAATTTGCCAAATTCGATGTCCACGATTATCTAAATCACATAGCTGAGCATGTGGAACCATGGACCTACACAACATTTCCGTTTCTGAAAAGAGTTGGCTGGAATGGATTTGTTGATGGAAAGCAGAGCGGGATATACAGCGTGGCTCCGTTGGCTAGGCTAAATGCTGCCGATGGAATGGCCACTTCACTGGCTCAAGAGGCATATGAGGAGATGTATAATACGCTGGGCGGCAAACCCGTTCATTACACGCTTGCTAATCACTGGGCAAGGATCATAGAAATGGTCTATGCAGCAGAGAGGATAAAAGAGCTGGCAAACGACCCAGAGATACTTGATAAGAATGTAAGAACTCTGCCTTCTGAAAAGCCAAGTGTCGGTATAGGGGTGGTGGAGGCGCCTAGGGGAACTCTTATACATCATTATGAAACTGATGAGAGAGGAGTGATAAAAAAGGCAAATCTCCTTGTTGCAACACAACATAATCACGCTAGGATCTCCCTATCCATAGATAAGGCAGCTAGGAGCCTTATAAGAGGAGGTGTTGTGAGCGAAGGGCTCCTCAATATGGTTGAGATGGCCTTCAGAGCATACGATCCATGCCATGCATGCGCAACTCACTCCCTGCCCGGATCAATGCCACTAGCTCTGTATATTTACAACACAAGAGGTGAGCTCCTCAGGGTAGTGAAGAGGTAACCTCTCTTTTTCTTTCTTGATGATCATCATGATGCCCATGGTTTTATTCCTTGGAAATTCCATATGGTCAGATGATAGGATAGGAATACTAGTCGGAGAAAGGCTAAAGGACAGGCTTAAAAATGAGGGCTATGAAGTGGAGATAACCGAGGAAAGCGGCTTTTCCCTAATGGATCTCATCGCTGGAAGGGATACTGTTATAATAGTGGACAGCATGAGAAGCGGTAGGCATCCTGTTGGTGAGGTACTGCTCGTAGAACCTAAGGATTTGGAACAGTGCGCATTTTTATCCCCTCACTATGCTGGTCTTCCCGAAATATTATTGTTAATGGAATCATTAAATTTAAATAAACCAAGAAAGGTGTATATAATTGGGATAGAGATCGGAAATTCGTATGTAGTATCAGAAGAACTTTCGAAGGATCTTCGTTCGAGGGTGGAGCACATTATAGAAAAAGTGTATAATACCATAGTAAAAATTACTAAACATAGCTGATATATTTTCTCATTATTCCTGTGAAAAGAATGCTTGGGGAATTGTGCTAGCTCCCACTATCTAGGTCTTTCTGTAGTTTTCCCCACTATAACCTCTATGTTCTTCTCCCTCCCAATTCTCCTGATATCAGCGGCAACGTCCTTCGGAGCTGTTAGCACCACAAGGATCTTTCTAGGGCTCTTTTTGTACTTTTCTTCTGCCAATCTAGCTTTCCTCAGCAGTTTATCCACCTCTTCCACGCTCTCAGCATGGCTTGTTATCTCTCCAACTATCAGAGGATCGTCTAGAAACATGTCTATCCCCTCCCCATCTATCTCAGCTCTAACAAGCTCCTTATCCTTTCCTATCTCTCCAAGCTTCCTCAGCTGCTTTGTTAGGAGCTTTCTAACAAATTCCTCGAATGTAACTCCGGCAAATCTGCTCAGTTGGCTGAATCCGTAGAGCATGGATCCTCTCAAAGACTCATATGTCTTCTTCATTCTCTTCTGCTCCTTCTTCATTCCACTAATCTCGCTCAGCATCTTGTTGAAGTCCTCCCTCAGTTTCTTCTGCTCCTCCTCTATTACAACAATGCGCTCCAGCATCTTGTTGAAGTCCTCCCTAAGCTTCTCAATATTGCCCAAAATCTCAGTACTGAGGGCTATATTAAGTTTTTCAGCCAGCTTTCTGGCAAGATAGGGCTTTTCCTC